>CAZJEY010000023.1:1521-7463 GCA_964545135.1 uncultured Mycoplasma sp.
GTAGTTGATGAAATAGATGAAGGAACTACTACAACTGATGAAGAAGGAAATACTATAGATGTCCCTCCAGCTATTAACATTGATGCTCAAATATTATTAGAAGATGCTTTAAAAATTGATCCAAATGCTAAAGTTGGAGACACAATTGAAAAAGAAGTTACGCCAAAAGATTTTGGTAGAGTTGCAGCAGGTACAGCTAAACAAGTAGTAACTCAAAAAATTCGTGAAGCTGAAAAGAATAGTATTATTGAGGAATTTAGTGATAAAGAATATGAATTAATGTTGGGTATGGTTGCCTTAGAAGATCAAAATAATTATTATATTGATTTAGGAAGAACAAGAGGTATATTACCAAAAAGTGAAATAATACCTGGTGAAACTATTAAAATGGGTTCAAATATTAGAGTATATATTACTAAAGTTGATCAAAACACTAAAGGTCCAGTAATAATGCTTTCGCGAAAACATTATGGATTTGTGAAAAGACTATTTGAATCATTTATACCTGAACTTCAAAGTGGTGATATAGTACTTTATGGTGTTGCAAGAGAAGCCGGAATTAGAAGTAAAGTAGCAGTAATGTCAAATAATGAAAGAATTGATGCAATAGGAGCTTGTATAGGTGAAAAAGGAACTAGAATTGCTGGTATCTTAAAAGAATTAAATGGTGAAAAAGTAGATTTAATATTATATAGTAGTGATCCTCAAGAATTCATCGCTAATGCATTGGCGCCTGCTAAAAATGTTATTGTTAATATATTAGATGAAAAAGAACATACTGCACTTGCTATTGTAAACGATGAAAATTTAAGTTTAGCTATTGGTAAAAAAGGAAGTAATATAAGACTTGCTAGTAAATTAACAAAATGGAAAATTGAAATTAAATCGTTAGCTCAAATTAATGAAGAAGGAAATAAATAAAAGAGGTAAGCCTATGAAAGTAAGAAAAATACCAATGCGTACATGTATCGTTACCAAAGAAAAATGTGAAAAGAAAGATTTAATAAGAGTAGTAAGAACTCCAGAAGGAAAAGTAGTAGTTGATCTAACTGGAAAACAAAATGGTAGGGGAGCTTATTTAAAAAAAGACAAAGAGGTATTTTTAAAAGCTAAGAATAATAAAATATTAGATAGAGTTTTAGAAACAGAAGTTAATGAAGAAGTTTACGATGAATTAAATAAATTAATATAAAAAGGAAGGTGAGAAAATGACAGTTAAAGAATATGCTGAGGAATTACATTTATCTGTTGCTGAAGTATTAAAAAAATGTAGGGAACTAAATATTAATGCTAGTAATGCTACTGATGAATTAACTGACGACGATATCATATTTTTGGATAATACTTTAAATTTAATTAGTAATGATAATGATATTAGTTATGATGAAGATGAATTAGTTGAAAATGTTGTCTATGATATTATGGAAAGTAAAAATATTAAAGATACATCTACAAAAACGAAAGAAAAGAAAACTAAAGTAAATAGTAATGATGAATTTCAACAATTAAAAAAAGAAATGTATAAACATAAAGAAAAACTAAAATCTAATACTGAGGTAGATGAAAGCATTGTTTTATATAAAGATGGCATGACTGTAAATGAACTTGCTAAAGAGTTAGATGTCAATGGGACAGATATAATAAAAAAATTAATGTCCTTAGGATTAATGATTAGTCTAAATGATCAAATAGATTATGATAATGCGGAAATAGTGGTATTAGATTATAATAAGACTTTAAAAAAAGAAAGTACACAAGATATTACTAATTTTGAAGAGTTAGAAATAATTGATGATGAAAAAGATTTAGTTAAAAGACCACCAATAATTACAATAATGGGTCATGTTGACCATGGAAAAACAACATTATTAGATTATATTCGTAATTCTCATGTTGTAGATAGTGAATTTGGAGGTATTACTCAACATATTGGGGCTTATCAAATTGAACATAATGGTAATAAATTAACATTTATTGATACACCAGGTCATGCTGCTTTTACAGAAATGCGAGCAAGAGGTGCAAGTGTAACTGATATTGTAATTATTATTGTTGCAGCTGACGATGGAGTTATGCCACAAACTAAAGAAGCAGTAGACCATGCTAGAAGTGCAGGCGTACCAATTGTCGTAGCTGTAAATAAAATAGATAAACCAGAAGCCAATATTGAACGTATTTATACTGAAATGGCAGAGATTAATGTAACTCCAGAATCTTGGGGTGGTGATGTGCCATTTATTAATATTTCTGCTCATACAGGTGAAGGTATTGACTTACTTTTAGAAACTTTAGAAACAATTAGTGAAGTAAATGAATATAAAGCAAATCCTAATCGTTACGCGATTGGAGCAGTTATTGAATCAAAAGTTGACAAAAATGTTGGCGGAGTAGCATCATTCTTAATTCAAAATGGTACTTTGCGTATTGGTGATCCTGTTGTAGTAGGTCGTTCATTTGGTAAAATTCGTACTATGAAAAATGATCTAGGAGAATCAATTGTTGAAGCAGGTCCTTCTACACCTGTTGAAGTAACAGGTATTAATGAAAATCCTTCAGCTGGAGACAAATTTATGGCTTTTGAAACCGAAAGTGAAGCTAAAAAAGTAGCTGAAAAAAGAAAAAATATTGAAAAATCTAAATATAAAAAGGATGTTATTTCTTTAGATGACTTATTCAAAAAAATTGAAGGCGGTCAAAAAGTAATTAACGTAGTTTTAAAAGCTGATGTTCGTGGTAGCGAAGAAGCAGTAAAAAATGCCTTAGAAAAAATAGAAGTAAAAGATGTTAAAGTCAAGGTTATTCGTAGTGGCATTGGAATAATTACCGAAAGTGATGTAGTACTAGCTAACGCTAGTGATGCTATTGTTATTGGTTTTAATGTAGTTCCATCTCATATTACTAAAGAAATTGCTAAGGAATATAATGTTGATATTAGACTTTATACCATTATATATAAATTAGTTGAAGAAATGGAACTAGCTATGCAAGGAATGTTAGAGCCAGAATATGAAGAAAAAATAATTGGTAATGTTGAAATCAGAAAAATATTTAAATTTTCAAAAATTGGTAATATTGCAGGTTGTTATGTTACTGATGGAATCGTGAAAAATAACTCTAATGTTAGAATAATCAGAGATGGGGTTATAGTAGCGGAAGATAAAATAGCTAGTTTACAAAAAGGTAAAGAAAATGCTAAAGAAATGAAAAAAGGCTTTGAGTGCGGTATTACTTTAGAAAATTTTAATGATATTAAAGAAGGCGACACTTTAGAAGTTTATGAATTAGTTGAGGTTAAAAATGGCTAATCATAAAGTTGAAAGAATTGCATCAGATATAACAAAATATTTAAGTAATATTTTAATGTTAGAAACAAATGATGAACTATTTAAACAAATAACAATAATTGATGCTGTTGTTTCAAAAGATTTATCTTTAGCTAAAGTATATTTTACATCGCTAAGTGAGTTATCACATCAAACTCTTGAAAAAGAATTAAATGAAGCAGCACCATACTTAAGGGGAAAACTAGCGAAGGTTTTGGAAATTAGAAATATTCCCGAACTTAAATTTATTTACGATACTAGTATTGAATATGCTCAAAACATAGAAAATATTATAAAAGAAATAAATGAGGAGTAATATGGAAAATATAAATTATAAAGAATTAGAAATTGACGAATTAGAATTGCAAGGAATGGATGTACTTGAATTATATTATGATAAATATAAAGAAATTTACGGAACAAAGTTTTCAGATATTTTTGCAAGTTCTAAAGAATATGAAGAAAAAATTGCCTTTTTACATAGTGATTGTCCTAATTACCAAAATGCATATAAGACTGTTTGCGAATTAAGTAATGGGATATATAAAATGATAGCAATTTTATCTAATAATATTATTTTAGGCGCTGCAAGAGTTATAGTAAAAAACGATAACGTTTTAGTTCCTGACATGATATTTAGAAAAGAAATAGATAATAGTGAAGCAAACTATTTAGCTGTTTTACTTGCTAAATATATAGAGAATTTATACAATAAACAAGTATTTATTGAGACACCTCATAAAAATAGAGAATTATTAGTAAATATGCAAGATGCTGGATTTGAAGTTGATTTTAATCCAATGGAAGAAAGGTATAATACTGATAAAACATTCTTATTAACTAGAAAAAATAGGTAATATAATGAATGGGTTATTAGTGGTAAATAAAGAAAAATTTATGACTAGTAGAGATGTTGTAAACAAATTAACATCTCTTTTTGGTATAAAAAAAATTGGCCATACAGGTACACTTGATCCTTTAGCAAGTGGTGTACTTGTAATATGTATTGGCAAATATACTAAATTAGTTGACTTAATAACTAGTGAATATAAAGAATATATAGCAACAATTAAATTAGGAATAGCAACTGATACATTAGATATTACAGGTAATGTTATAGAAACTTCTAATATAAAAGAATTTGAAGAAGAAGAAATTATTAAGGTATTAAATAAATATTTAGGTAAACAAATGCAAACGGTACCTAAATATAGTGCTATTCATGTTAATGGAAAAAGATTATATGAGTATGCCAGAAATAATGAAGATGTAATATTACCTAAAAGAGAAGTAGAAATTAAAGAAATTGAATTGCTTAATTATTGTAATGACGAAATAAAATTTAGATGCGTAGTTAGTAAAGGAACATACATAAGAAGTTTAATTAAAGATATTTGTGATAATTTAGAAATATGTGGTACTATGCAAGATTTAATTAGAACTAAACAAGGTACATTTAGTTTAAATAATGCATTTACTTTAGATGATATTAAAAATGGTAATTATAATTTATTAAAGTTAGAAGATTTTTTAGATATTAAAATTGTTATTATAAGTAATGAAATGTTAAAAAAAGTAAGTAATGGTAATAAAATAAATGCTAATTATGATGGTTACGTCTTATATAAAAATAATGAAGTTGATATTGCATTATATAGTTTTGAAAACAATGTTGGACACTTAGTTATTTTATTTTAAAACTTTCTATTTATCAGAAAGTTTTTTATTGATGAACAATAGATTTAGGATATGCATCTTTTTTATCAGTTCGATATAAAATGTAATCAACACTTGTTCCATAAAATTCAGCAAGCTTTTCTAATGCTTCTCTTGGAATATTAATTTTTCAAGTTCATATTTACTATAATTTGATTGATCGACATTAATTATTCTAGCAATGTCTTTTTGATATAGACCTCTATTTTCTCCTAATTCTTTTAATTTATTCATTTACTTTCACCATTTTTATTGTACATTAGTTAAATGATAACTATTGACAAATAGGTAAATTTTACTTATAATTTTTGTATAAAGATAATGAAAATAAACAAATTAATTATAGGAAGTGAATGATGAATAGCAAAAAAAATATCAAACATTATAAATTAGTAATAGCTCTATTAATTGTAATGGAAATTTTTTTCGTGTTCTTATCTATAAAATCATTCAATAATAAAAACTTAGATAAGTATATAGTTGGTGCTAATAACAAAACAAATAAAATGCTCGCAATAATGTTAGAAGATGAAAATGGTGATTATAAGCCATATAATAGTGAAACATTTCCAGAGTTTCCTTATATATTCAATAGTGAATTATCACAATGTATGGATATCAAAGGAAACACAATAGAAAATGCCATTTCTTATGATGAAGATGCTAACTTAGCAAATGTAATAGTAACTAAAACAAGTCAATGCTATTTTTATTTTAATCGACCAAAAGAAGTAGCGACTCTTACTAGTAAATTAATTAGTAGTGGCGAATTATGGCAAAGTGGCTTAGAAGACGATGGTTATAGATATACAGGAAGTGGAGCATATAATAGTGCAACAACACCAAACAACTTCATATGTTTTGGAACAAGTGATAAAACAGAATGTAAGAATAATGAAGCAA
>CAZJEY010000024.1:0-7380 GCA_964545135.1 uncultured Mycoplasma sp.
TTAAACATTTTTCTTCATATAATTGATCTGCTAATTCTTCAAATTCATTATAAGCTGATGATGTTAATTCATTAAAATTGTCAGTAAATTCTTCTTTTTTACCATATAACTGAGCATCTACTAAATAAGAACGAAAGTGACTGTTATTAAATAGTGGAGCATAATAATCACAACAAGCAAAATCCCTAGTTAAATCTAAATTACCATAAATATAATTTTTCAAGAACTCTTCTGTTTGTAGTTCATTAAAATATTCTTCTAAACCTCTACCTTTTCTCATACTTTCTAAAGTAATTTTGCCGTTCTCATCCTGAATTGGATGATAATAGGTATGTAATAATCCTGATCTTAAAACAAAGCCATCTTGAATGTCAAATAATTTGTTTTCATAACTTTTGATGCTATGAAATAATTCATGAATAAAAGCATCCATCCAATCAATATTATTTAAATCCTTTATTGTTGGACTTATAATTTTAGTTTGTTCTGCTACCACAACAAGTTCATCATTTTCTATGTAAGAGTTAAATGAATTCATAGCACATGCCATACTATATTTTAATAATTTAAAAGCTTCTTCATCATTCTTAGTTTCATTAATTATTTGTTGATATTCTAAGTCACTATTAAAAAAGATAAAATTAGTATCTTTTAAGACATTTTTTACTAATTTCTTATCTTCAAAATACTCTTTTAGACCATTAACCAAATAGAAAGTATTCAATAACCCTAATTGTTTTACTATTCTACTTGGCATCATACCAGTTTTCTCCATAATTTAATTCAGCAACTAATGGTACTTTTAAGGCATAGACGTTTTCCATGCAATCCTTAACTATCTTACTAACTAGTTCTTTTTCACTCTCTACAACATCAACAATAATTTCATCATGCACTTGTAAAATCATTTTACTATTTAAATTATTCTTTTTAAATTCATTAGCTACTTTAATCATAGCCATTTTCATAATATCGGCACTTGTACCTTGAATTGGGGTGTTTAGAGCCATTCTTTCTCCCATTTGTCTAACCATAAAATTATTATTTTTAATCTCATCTATTATTCTAACACGACCAAATAAAGTTTTAACATAGCCTGTTTCCCTTGCTTTTATAATAATATTATCCATATACTCTTTAACTCCTGGGTATAATTCATAATATTTTTGAATAAATTCTTCTGCTTCATTTCTTGTAATGTTTAAATTTTCACCTAAGCCAAAACCACTTATACCATAAACTATCCCAAAAATTACCGCTTTCGCTGTCGAACGCATCTTTTTAGTCACATCTTGTAACGCCACCCCATAAATATCAGCAGCTACCTTTTTATGAATATCTTCGTTATGAATAAATGCCTCTTGTAACTCTTTTGAATCACTAATGTGAGCTAAAACTCTTAATTCAATTTGTGAATAATCAGCACTTAATAATAAATCATTACTTGGAACAAACGCTTTTCTTATTTGACGCCCTAATTCTTCTTTTATAGGTATATTTTGTAAATTAGGTTCCATGGAAGAAAGACGACCAGTTCTAGTTAATGTTTGGTTAAAAATCGTATGAATTTTACCATCTTCTAATATATAATCTTCTAAACCTTCTAAATAGGTACTCATTAATTTTGTTAAATTACGATATTCTAATATTTTCTCTATTGCTGGATGCTTATCTTTTAATTTAGTTAGAGTTTTAACATCTGTCTTATAACCATTTTTATTCTTAACACCTTTAGCTAATTCTAATTTATCAAATAATACTTCGCCTAATTGTTTTGGACTACCAATATTAAAAACACATCCCGTAAGATTATAAATATCTCTTGCTACAACATCTATCTTACCTTCTATTTCACCTTTCATTTTATCAAGAACATCTTTTTCAACTTTAAAGCCATTTTTTTCCATGTCACATAAAACCTTTATCAATGGCATTTCAATATTATTAAATAAATCAATTTGATCTTTTTTTATTAATTCTTCTTTAATCTTTTCATAAGTATCATATATAAATCTACTTTTTATAGAACATACCTTTTCAATATCTATAAAATTATTCTTTTTTAAGTTATCATAAAAAATTACTTCAGTACCAAATTGAGCCATTAAAACACTTATATCATCTTTAACATTATAATTAAGTAAATAAGCAGCAATCATTAAATCATAATTACAATTTATGTTACCTAATTTTACTAAATTCTTTTTTAGATCATAAGTAATAATTTCTTTATCTTTTATTTTATCAAATAATTTTTGACCATCTTCTGGTCTGATAAAGTAGGTGTTATTCTTATCTGATACGCTTATACCAACAATACTTCCTTTATGATAATTAATATCACTTACTTCAATGTATAATGAAATTAAGTCATCTAATACTAGTCCATCTATATCATAAATAGTTTTAACTTTTAAATTATCATTTTCAACTTTTTTTAACTTTTTTAAGAAAGAAAAAAATTCTAGTTCTTCAAAAACCTTAATTAATTCATCCTCATCGGGACCATTATATTTAAACTCTTCAAACTCAACATTTATAGGAACATCTTTATATATTGTCGCAATCTTTTTACTCATAAATGCATTATCTTTATCATTTATTAATTTTTCTTTTGCACTACCTTTAATATTATCAATATTTTCGTATACATTTTCAAGAGATTCATATTCTTGTAATAATTTTAATGCTCCTTTTTCACCAATTCCTTTAACACCTGGAATATTATCGCTGGCATCACCCATTATAGCTTTTAAATCAACTATTCTTTTAGGTTCTATCTTATATTCTTCCATAAAACTTGTCTTATTGTATCTAATATAACCATTTTGTTTTAAAAGCTTGATTTCAGTTTCGTCACTGATAAGTTGTAATAAATCTTTATCGCTACTAACAATTAATGACGCATATTCAGGATCTGTTTCTGCCATTTTCACTAATGTACCAATTATATCATCAGCTTCATAGGGAGCAAGTTCTAAATGCTTAATCCCCATTGCATCTAATATTTTTCTTGCAATTGGCATTTGAACTTTTAACTCTTCAGGTGTTGATTGCCTTCCTTCTTTATAAAATGAAAATTCTTCTTTTCGAAAATTCTTTCCAATATCAAATGCCACACACATATATTCTGGCTTTTCTTCTTCAATTATTTTATTAATCATATTAGTAAAACTAAATAACCCATTTGTTGGTAAGCCTTTACTATTTCGCATTATTGAACCAGTATACAATGTTGCATAAAATGCTCTAAACATTAGATTATTGCCATCAACAAGTATTACTTTTTTCATAATATATAACTCCTCTTGCAAATATTATAACACGTAAAAATTAAAAATTCATTTTATACTATTAAAAATATTAAAACATATAATTTATTAGGAGTGATGTAATGTTTTTTTTAACTTTAATCAAGAGTATGATTTTTTTTACAGGTAGTTACGGAGTTAATGTTTTTCCACCAACTTTAACTAAGGAAGAGGAAGAAAAATATGTAGATTTAATGTTACAAGGAGATAAGGATGCTAGAAGTAAACTCATTGAACATAATCTTCGTTTAGTCGCTCATATAGTTAAAAAATTTGAAAATAAAAATACTATAACTGATGATTTAATTAGTATTGGCACTATCGGTTTGATTAAAGGCATTGATACTTATAAGAAAAATCCTACAACAAAAATAACAACTTATGCTGCTCGTTGTATTCAGAATGAAATATTAATGTATTATCGCGCTAATAAAAAGCAACAATATACTATTTCTTTAAGTGATTCAATTGGTTTTGATAAAGAAGGTAATGAAATAAATTTAGGAGATATTTTGGAAGATAAAAAGTTAGATATTTTAGATGAACTTCATAATAAAAATAATCTAGAATTATTAATGCAATATTTAGAAATATTAACACCAAGAGAAAAAGATATAATAATTAAAAGATATGGTTTAAACAACACTAAAGAAAAAACACAAAAAGAAATTGCTTCTTCTTTAGGAATATCTCGTAGCTATGTTTCTAGAATTGAAAAAAGAGCATTAACAAAAATCTTAAGAGAATTTATCAAAAGTAAAAATGACATAGTTTAATGAAGGTGCTAAATTATTCTTGTATTAATTTTCAGATTTGTTATAATATTATATGTAAGGCAAGTGACTTTCACGTCGCCTTTTAGTTGGGTGACGTTATCCTATTGAGATGACGTCTTTTATTTTATCCAGTACTAAAAACCCTGTTGATTTAACAACAACTTCGACAAATAATGGCAAAATTATTCTTGTATTAATTATCAGATTTGATTATAATATATATATAAGGCAAGTGAATTTCACGTCGCCTTTTAGTTGGGTGACGTTATCCTATTGGGATGACGTCTTTTATTTTATCTAGCACTAAAAGCCCTAGTAAAATAAAAATTATGATAATCAGTACTTTATTTAAATTTCTTGATTTCATAGTTACCACATCTCCTTTTTCAATTGATTTTACAAAACCCCCTGAAAAACTTGATAAAGGCGGCGCCACACCACTTGCCTAGTTGTCTATTAAATAATAATTTTGTTGATTTGACAATAACTTCGACAAATAATGTCAAAATTATTCTTGTATTAATTATCAGATTTGATTATAATATTATATGTAAGGCAAGTGACTTTCACGTCGCCTTTATGGGTTCGACGTTATCCTATTGGGATGACGTCTTTTATTTTATCCAGTACTAAAAGCCCTAGTAAAATAAAAATTATGATAATCAGTACTTTATTTAAATTTCTTGATTTCATAGTTACCACATCTCCTTTTTCAATTGATTTTACAAAACCCCCTGAAAAACTTGATAAAGGCGGCGCCACACCACTTGCCTAGTTGTCTATTAAATAATAATTTTGTTGATTTGACAATAACTTCGACAAATAATAGCAAAACATTTAATTTTTTAGCAAAAAAAAACTCTATACGAGTTATTTATTTGATCTTGAACAATACTTACCATCGCTTGTTGAAACTATAATTTTTTCGCCTTCATTAATAAAAAGAGGAACTTTTACAACAAGACCAGTTTCAACTTTAGCATCTTTAGTCGCATTAGTCGCAGTGTTGCCTTTTACTGCTGGTTCTGTTTCCACTACAGTATATTCAATCTTTTCTGGTAAAGTAATACCAATTATTTCACCTTCATAGAAATCTATTGAGATATCTAAACCTTCTTTTATATAATCCGCATCATTACCTAATACTTTTCTTGGTACTTCAATTTGTTCATAAGTCTCATTATTCATAAATACATAATTATCGCCACTAGTATATAAATATTGAACACTTTGCTTATCAATATGAGCTCTTTGAACTTTTATATTAGTATTATAAGTATTTTCAACAATTGATCCTGTTCTTAAATTTTTTAATTTAATTCTAACAAATGCAGGACCTTTTCCTGGTTTTACATGTTGAAATTCTTGAATAACACATAGATTACCATCTATAATAATAGTCATTCCATTTTTAATATCATTAATATTAATATTCATTAATTATTTCACCTACTTCTTAATTATTTTTTTTCTTTTGCTAAAACACTTTTATGGCATTTAGAACAATATTTTTTTACTTCTAAACGTTCAGGATTATTTTTCTTATTTTTACTAGTTGGTCGAAGTTCATTACCACAAATTGTACACTTCATTGTAACATAGTTTCTATTTTCATTTTTTGCCATACAAAAATCCTCCTCACTTAATACCTTCATATTATATCAAACTTTTAGGTATTTTCAAAGAAAAAATTAGAAATACTATTTGAAATTGGTCTAGTAATATATACTTTACTATAATTATATTCTTTTTTTACATAAATATTTGGAACAATTACAATAATACTAAATTTAGGATCATTATATGGAGCAAAACCAATATATTGAATTGAAGTAGTAGCAGTATCCATAATACCATCATTATTAGTGTCAATAAATGTTTCACTTGTTCCTGTTTTACCCGCAGGATTGTATTTTTTATCAATATAATTTCTAGCAGTACCACTTTTAGTAGCTAAATTCATTGCTTCTCTTATTCTACTTCGATACTTTTCGTCAATTGACACTACTCCTATTTCTTTAAAATCATTAGAAATTAATATTTTATTATGATTATTAACAATTTTTTTCATTAACATAGGAGTTTTTTTTACTCCTAAATTAGCTAATGTATTTGTATATTGAAGTAATTCTATTGGCGTATATGTGTCATATTGACCAATTGCCAAATTAAGTAATAAATCTGATGAATAGTTTTTTCCTATTATTCCTATTTTTTCATTTGGCAAGTCAATGTTTGTTAGAGTGCCTAAACCATATTCTTTAAATAAATCTCGAAATTTATCAAAATCTTTTTTATCTGTTTGTAATTTCATATTAAATTTATACTTATTATTAGTTATACCAATAGCGATCATAAATTGATAATAATTACTACTTTTAGCAATTGCTGTTAAATCATTTATTGTTCCTAAATTTTTATAACTACATTTTATAGGAACATTATCAAGTTTAATACAGCCATCTTTCATTTTAGTATTAATATCTATTATGCCATATTTATAGCCAACACTAATGCTTGCGCCCTTTACAACTGAACCAACTGTATAACTTTTTGTTATTAAATTACTATTTACATTTTGCCATACGGGATTTTTTAAATCACTATTTGTTAGTTTTTGACCAGACATTGCTAATATTTCTCCAGTGGTTGGATCACTAACTATTGAATACGCTTCACTTAGATAATCAGTATTTTTATATTTTTTAGCTTTCAAAAAATTTTCTTTTATAACTTTTTCTAATTCTAATTGAAGATTTATATCTATTGATAAATATAAATCGTTTCCACAATGTCCTTCTTCTATTAAACTTAAAGTATTATCACTATTTACTTTATATAAATCTTTCTTGCCTTTTAAATATTCTTCATATTGTAGTTCTAAATAACTTGTTCCTACTAGGTCGTTGATATTATATCCTAATTTTTGATATTCTTCTTTTTTTTCAAATGGTATTTTTGAAACACTACCAAATATATCTCTTAATACGTCTTGATAAGGATATATTCTGACCCACTTTAAGCCGCCAGTTATTCCAGGAATATTTTTTTCAATAATTTTAGCATAAGTATCATCTGATAAATCACTAATTATTTCTTTAGGAGCATAAGAATATCCAGTATTCATTAAAACATATATGGTAGCAGCTTTTTTATCTAAATCACTATAGCTATTTATTTGTTCTTCTGGAATTCTTTTTAATTTTAATTTATTAATTTCCTCCTTATTAATTTTTCGTTCATTATATTTTTGCCATTCACTATCAGTTATTAATTTATCACCATTATCATTA
>CAZJEY010000025.1:0-7231 GCA_964545135.1 uncultured Mycoplasma sp.
TCTTCTATTATATCTTGAATTTCTTCAACACCAATAGTTTTACGTTCTTTATATTCTTTTTCAATATAATGAAGAACTTTTTCATAAACCTTATTTACTTGTTTTTCATCATATTCTTCATATACACTATCAAAACCTTTTTTGATAGCTATTGCCACTTTTGCACCATTAAATGGTACTCTTTGGCCACTTCTTTTTACAACAATCAAGTTGTCTACTGCATTTTGTTCCATCTTCTTACACTCCCTACCTAACTAACCACATTATAACTAGCCAATGTTTTTTTGACAATGTTTTTTTTTGATTTTTTTTGCATTTTGTAAAGCGAACATTTCTAAAAAAATATATTTTTTTTAAAAAAAAACATTTTCTCTAAGAGTTCACCGAATACTTCTCTTTTTTTATTTAAATAAAATTTTTTTGTTCGATTTACACATTGTTTTTTTGTCAAAGAAAGACAAGCTATTTGCATTATTTTATTGCAACGATTTACATATAATTATATAATATAAGTAGTTATGGAGGTTTCAAATGACAAATAAAAAAATACACTTAATTGGTATTGGTGGAATTAATATGAGTGCTATTGCTTTATTATTAAAATCAAAAAACAATATTGTAACCGGTAGTGACACCCAAAATAGTAACATTATAGAAAATTTAAAAAATAAAGGTATTGAAGTTACTATTGGACATAACCCGGATATGGTTAATAATGCCGACATTGTAATATATACAAAAGCAATTAGCGATAATGATCCAGAATTAATTAGAGCAAAAGAACTTAATAAAGAAATTTATGATCGTTCAGAATTTATTGGATTATTATCAAATAACTATGAAAATGTCATTTGTATTGCTGGTACTCATGGTAAATCTACTACAACAGGAATGACTTCTTTAATGTTTTTAGAAAATGGATTAAATCCTACTATTATGGTTGGTGCCTACTTAAAAGATATAGATGGTACTCTTCATATTGGAGATAGTAAATATTTAATTTTAGAAACTTGTGAATATAAAGATTCATTCTTACATTTTAAACCAACAAGCGCTATTATTTTAAATATTGATGACGATCATTTAGATTACTTTAAAAATATTGATAATATTAAAGCATCATTTCAAAAGTTTATTAATCTCTTACCACAGGACGGAACTCTTACAATTAACAATGATGACTTAAATAGTAAAGATTTAACTAGTAAGGTAAAAACAATTACCTATGGTATTAAAAACAATGCTGATTTGGTTGCTAAAAATATAACTTATGATGAAATTGGTCATCCTCTATTTGATGTTTATTACAACGATGAATTTCTAACTAACATTCATTTAAATATCCTAGGCATTCATAATGTTTATAATGCTCTAGCAGCATTATCTTTAGCAATAGAGCACAACTTAGATATTAATTTGGCAAAAAAAGGAATTGAAAAATATACAGGCGTTAAAAGAAGATTTGAATACATTGGGAAATATAATGGTGCTTATATATTTGATGATTATGCTCATCATCCTACAGAAATAAAATCAACTCTAGATAGCGCTAAAAATGTTAAATGTAATCAAAACTATGTAGTTTTCCAATCTCATACCTATTCAAGAACAAAAGAACATCTAAACGAATTTGCTGATATTCTCTCTAGGTTTAATAACATTATAATTGCGCCAATATATTCGGCTAGAGAAAAAAATATTTACAATATTCATGAAAGCGATTTAGTTGATTTAATTAAAGATAAAAATAAAAATGTATTGTATATAGATTCTTTTGATAAAATAGTTAATTATTTAAAAAATAATGTTAAAGAAAATGATTTAGTTATAACAGTTGGTGCTGGGCCAATAAATGAAGTAGCAAATAAATTATGTAATATTTGAAAGAAGTGATTAGATGTTAAATATTGTTTTATATGAACCAGAAATTCCTATGAATACAGGAAATATTATGAGAACTTGTATTGCAACTCATACTCATTTGCATTTAATTAAACCACTTGGGTTTTCTCTAGATGATAAATATGTTAGAAGAAGTGGTGTTAATTATATTGATAAATGTAAGTATAGTGTTTATGATAATATCGATGAATTTTTTGAAAAGAATAAAGGTACTTATTATTTTTTAACTAGGTATGGTCATAAACCTCATACTAGTTTTGATTACTCTCAAAAGGATGAAAATATTTATTTTATCTTTGGAAAAGAATCAACTGGAATACCACCAGAGATTTTAAAACCCCATATTGACCATTGTTTAAGAATACCGATGACTAGTGATGTTAGAGCGCTTAATTCATCTAATACTGTTGCAATAGTTTTATATGAAGCCTTAAGACAACAAGACTATTTAGATTTATTGTTTGATGAACCACATAAAGGTAAAGATTATATAGAAAAGAGCTAAAAATTGAATTTAGCTCTTATATTTTTTTTACTTTTGTCTTCTATAATAACTAAAACGTTAATTTTATACCTTTTTTCTTTAAAACAAGTTTTCTTATAAAATCAAGTGGTATTACCAGAGAAGCCATACAAATAACAAAAATTAATTCTTCTACTCTTAAACCATAAGTACGGAATAAATCACCACCATGATATATTAAAAATATTTGAGTAAAAACAATGAATAAATTTATAATAATAAATACTTTATTTTTATAAAGATTACTAAAGATATTTAATCTTTCACATCTAGCATTAAAACTATTAAATATTCCTATAAAAATAAATAAGGCAAAATAAGCTGTCATAAATATTTTAGGATCATTACTAATAAAATTCAAAATAAATGGTGCTTTTAAGAAAATAATACACAATATTGAAGAAATAATAGCTAAAAAGATTATTTGAGTATACATATACTTATTAATTATTGGTTCACTAATGCTTTTAGGAACTTGTTCCATATAATATTTAAGTGGTGGTTCAAAAGAAAATGCCAGTCCAGCAAAAGTATCCATTATCATATTGAGCCAAAGCATTTGAATAATTGTTATTGGAGTACTAATTCCAATATAAGAACCTATTATTGATAAACTAAGTGCGGTCATATTAACTGTAAGTTGATAAACAATAAATTTTCTAATACTTTTTAATGTTGTTCTACCATAAAGAATAGCTTTACTAATCGATAAAATATTATTATCTAAGATAACAATATCACTAGCTTCTTTAGCAACTTCACTACCACTACCCATAGCAAAACCTACATTGGCTTTTTTAAGTGCAGGGGCATCATTAACACCATCACCAGTCATTCCCACTATTAAGTTCATTTCTTCTATTACTTTTACTAATCTACTTTTATCAGTTGGAAGTGCTCTTGCTACAACTTTTAAATTTTTTATTTTCTTTTTTAAAGTTTCATCATCTAATTTATTAAATTCTTCACTGGTTAAAACTAAATCTGTACTTTTATTTATTACGCCACATTCTTTAGCAATACTTATCGCAGTTTCTAAAGCATCACCAGTAATCATAATAACATCTATACCAGCATTATGAATTGTATTAATAGCATCTTTGCTTTCTTTTCTTAATTCATCTTTAATTATTACAAAGCCTAAAAAAATATAAGAACCATCTTTCTCGATTTTAGCTAAAGAAATAATTCTTTTCCCTTCTTTAGTTAATTTCATTATTTCGTTTAAGATTTTATTTTTATTAATTGGTTCTATTTTATTTAAAGATGTAAGAATTTTACTACATTTAGGGATAATCACTTCGCTGGCTCCCTTTATTAAACTATAATCAGTTAAATTTATCATGCTATATTTATCATTACTATTAAAAGGAACTTTGCTTAAAATATTTACAGGATAATTTTTATTATATTTAAAAAATTTAATTAAAGCTTGATCAGTAAAATTGCCACCAATTATGTTACCATTACTAACTATAGATTCATTATTTAAAACAATTGATTCATAAATTATATTTTTTATACTACTTGGTATAGAAGATTCCTTCTTATAAGTTTTTAAATCTCCACTAATAAAAGAGGTTACTTCCAAAATACCTTTAGTCAACGTACCAGTTTTATCAGTAAGTAAGACATTTAAATTACCACTAGTTTCTATGCCAGTAAGTTTTCTTACTAAAACATTATCTTTTAACATTCTTTTCATATTAGAAGATAATACTAAAGTAATCATCATGGGAAGTCCCTCTGGTACTGCAACTATTATTATTGTAACTGATAAGGTTAACGCATATAAAAGGTGATTTATCAGTACTTCAAAGTTAGTAACTGTTTCAATTATTTTACTAATTTCAAAGTTGTTTAAAATTACAATTTCATTAAAAAGATAAGATAAAGATACAACCAAAGCCCCGATATAACCAATTCGGCTAATTATTTTTGCCAGTCCATAAAGTCTTATTTTAAGCGAAGATGCTGGTTCTTTTTCTTGAATCTCTTTTGAAATACTTCCATAAATTGTTTTATCACCAACAACAGTTACTAACATTTTAGCATTACCACCAACTACTACACTACCTCTTAATACTTCCGTATTTACTTCCTTTTTTATTTCTTTACTTTCTCCTGTTAAGCTTGATTCATCTACACCAATTAAACCATCTACTACTATACCATCAGCAGGTACTTTATCTCCACTTGCAAGTAAAATGATATCGTTTACAACAATATCATCTGAAGGTATTTCAATAACTATATTATTTCTTAATACTTTAGCTTTTAATTTTAAAGACTCACTTTGTAATCTCTTAAATGAGGCTTCACTACCATATTCTGAAATAGTCGAAATAAATGATGCGAGTAACACTGCAACTAGAATACCAATTGTCTCAAATATATCATATTTACTAAATATAAAAAGCATTTTAATAGCAAGCGCTATTAATAATATTTTGATAATTGGATCACCTAAAGATTCAAGAAAAAGTTTAAAAAAGGTATTTCCTTTTACTTTTGTTAAACTATTGGTACCATATTTCTTTCGACTTATTTCAACTTCTTTAGTAGTAAGACCTTTATAGTTCATGAAATATCCTCCTAAGAAAATTTATGAACTTTATAATAAAAAAATACTAGATATCTAGTATTAAGATTTAACAACATAATTTGTAATTAATTTAGCAACTTTCTTGTAATTATACTTTTGGTAATTACTTTCATTTATAATTCTTTCTTTAACATTATTATTAATTTTTAAAGTATCTAAATAATTAATCAATATTTGTTTAGTTAAATTAGGAAAATTTACAATTAAATCGTAATTATCATAAATTTCATTCTTATTAGAATTATTAGTAAAGCCAATTATATTTTCATCTAAAGTATCTTCAACAATAAAGATAATAGTATTATTAAAGTTTATTAAATTTCCCTTATTATCCCTTATTTGTCCAGTTTCAAATATTTCTGTAAATACTTTCTTTATCTCATCACATGTTTCTTCATAATTATCTAATACTAAAATATTGAATGTATTATTTCTTATTTTATTAAATATATAATCTTTATCATAACCAACATAACCACTACTTACTCCCATTAACTTTGATAAAGACATACTACTAGTATACTCTAACATATCTAAATTAATAACATTAGCTCTAGGAAAATCTTTTACAATATCTTTTACTACGCTAGTTTTGCCTACACCCTTTTTTCCTTTTAAATTTAACTTAATAAATACTTGTCCATTACTCAAATTAAAATATATAGTATCAATTATTTTATCTATCTCATCATTCAAATTATAATATTTATTTTTTAATTCTATTTTTAATTTATTTAAAAAGCATAATTTATTTTTAGTAAACGGAATATTCGTTTTATTTTCTAATACTTTTAAAACATCTAATTTATTAGCTTTTAAAATTGTATTGTTTTTTAAACAATTGATTTTTTCATTTATCATCATTTCTTCATTATATAAATTTAAAGCTAACTCATAATCATTCTTTTTAACACATTCTTTTTTCTTTAATAAAGTTTTATCAAGTTCATCATATAATAATTTTAAATCAGATGTATAGTTATTTTTTAATTTTACATAAGCGCATAAAGAATCTAAATAATCAATTGCTTTATCGGGATTTTTCTTATTATGAATAAATTTATTAGTAACATTAATTATTTCATCGATTACTTCCTCGTCTACTAAAACATTATGATGAAGTTCATATTCTTTTTTTACTTTTTGCAAAATATGTTTAGTTTCTTTAGTAGTAGGTTCATCAATCATAATTATTTCAAATCTTCTTTTTAATGCTTTATCAAAATCAAAAAATTTATTATATTCATGAGTAGTAGTTGCGCCAATACATTTAATATTATCGCGCGCAAGGGCAGGTTTTAAAATATCGCCTGCTGTAATTGCTCCTTCTGCACCACCCGCATTTACCATTGTATGGATTTCATCAATAAATAATACTACTTCTTTATTTTCTTCAACCTCTTTTAAAATATTAGTCAACTTTTCTTCAAATTCACCACGATACTTTGTTCCTGATACTAAAGAGCCCATCTCTAACATTACTATTTTTTTATCAAATAGTTCTTCTGGTACTAAGTGATTATTAATTCTTCTTACTAATTCTTCTATAATAGCGGTTTTACCAACCCCCGCCTCACCAATTAGTAATGGATTATTCTTTTTTTTGCGGAGCAATGTCTCAATAATTAAATCTATTTCTTTATCACGGCCTATTACTACTTCATTCATGTCAACTTTATCATTTAATAAAATACCTATTTCATAAATACTTAGCTTTTTATTTACCAATTTATCATTATTTTTTAATTCATCATATAAAGAATCAATATCGATATTCATTCCTACAAGCAACCTAATAGCAATTCCTTCACCTTCTTCTAACATACTTATAAGTAAATGTCTTATAGTAACAATTCCATCATTGTTTTCTTTACATTTATTTAAAGCATTATTTATTACTCTTTTTAAAAGAGGTGTATATAGATTAATTGTAACTTCTTTAGATGAAGAACCGACTATAATTACCAATTCTTTATAAAATGAATCATAAGTAATATTATACTTGTTCAATATTTTTAAGCACTCATCATTGCTTTTTAAAATTGCTAATAATAAATGTTCTGTACCAACATAAGGATGATGTAAATCCATTCTTTCTTTTTCGGCGCTTTTAAATAAATTGCTAATATTTATTCCAAAATTATCAAACATTTACTCATCTCCTTAGGATAATTCTATGTACATTATGGTTAAGAAATTAA
>CAZJEY010000026.1:0-7222 GCA_964545135.1 uncultured Mycoplasma sp.
TTACTATCATATCTTGGCTCAGCAAAAATAATATTATCTGTAGGTTTTAAACTTATAAATTTGTCATAACCGTGTAATATTTTACTTATACTAGCATATGGATTATTTTTTTCATCACATATTAATAAAATTGCATTATTATCATTTATATTTGATAAATCACCTATTATTCCCTCTTCTACTTCTAAATATTTTTCTTTAATAGCAAAATTAACAACATTTTGTAATTTTTTACCCATAATAATTATTTTACGATGAGTATTTCTAGCAGCATTAAATATATCATTTATCGTATATAAATGATAAGGAAGCACCGAAAAAATAATTCTTTCCTCATTATGCTTAATAATATCTTTAAAAAAATCTCCTAGACGATGGTTAGGCGATGTATGACCTTTTTTTTCAGAAAAACTTGATTCGCACAATAAACATAAAACACCTTGCTTACCAACGTATGCAATCTTACCTAAATCCATATCATAGTGACCAAGCATTGCTGGATCAATAATAAAATCTCCAGTATAACAAATAGCCCCATCTTTAGTATTCAAAACATACATAACAGCATCAGGTATACTATGCGAAACACTTATTGGAAAGACGCTAATATTTTTATCAAAATTAATTTTTTTATGAGGTTTAATTTCAACAATATTATCTTTATTAATACCATCTTCTTCTAAAATGAATTTAGTAAATTTAGTAGCATATACCTTAACATTAGGTAAAATATTTAATAAATCTTTTACACCACCCATGTTTTCACCATGACCATGAGTTATAAATATACCTTTAATTCTTTGCTTATTTTTTTCTAAATAACTAAAGTCTGGCATAATGTAATCAATTCCTAGCAAATTAGAACTGGCATATTTAATACCACAATCAAAAACAAAAATATTTTCATCAACTTCTACTATATAACAATTTTTGCCGTTTTCATTTAGACCGCCCAAGCCAAAAATTTTAATTTTACTCAATTTAATCCCTCTTTCTTAAAAAATAAAAGTTTTATAACTAAATAAATTATACCAAAAAAAAGAAAGGAATTCAATCTCTTTCTTCATTAATCAAATTTGATAAATAAACAATATTTAAATCTTGATAAATAATTTGGTGAATTAATAATTTATAATCAGTTAATGAAACATTATCTCCAACATATATTATATCGCCTTTTTTTATTTCATTCTTTATATCGGAAAGATTATAATTATTCATTGTTAATGAAGGCTTTACTAAATATTTTTTATTATCTTGACACAACTTTATATTCAAATCATTTATAATACAAATATTTGAATTATTCTTCTTGTTTAGTCTCCTTTCTAATTTTTTAAAATTTTCAACTTCATTATTAATTTGCTCATAGTTATAATCTTCATCAAATGTTTCTAATGTTACTAATCTACTTATTTTTATACCTCTACTATAAGAGTAATCTATAATGGTTTTATTATCTTTAACAATAATAGCCACCATGTTTTTAAGCTCATTGCCTTTAATTATTATTTTATCTTTATTATTATCTATACTAATTACTGGTGATATTTCGTTATATAATAAAAAACTAGCATTGAAGACTTCTAAATCTTTCATATTATAGTAGCTGGAAAAGGCATCAACTTCTAAACCATTAAGTCCTGGAATTATATAATCATCTTCGATTTGGGCATTAACATATTTGGCATTGTATTTATCACTATTATTTTCAATTTCATTAAATAATTCACTATTTAAAATTAAAATATCATTTATTTTTTCAGTATAAAAAAAGCTAAAGATTAATATAACTGAAATGCCAATATATTTAAATATATTTTTCATAATTCACCTTAATAAATTATATGAAATTATTTTAAATTTTAATTATCATTTTCATTCTTGTCTTCAGAGTTTTTCTTCTGAGAAGATAAAAATGTTACTTTATCAGCGACTACTTCCGTAATATAATGAACTATATTATTATCATCTGTATACTTACTTGATTGTAGTCTTCCTTTAATACCTACGACATCTCCTACATGACAATATTCACAAGTACAAGAAGCAATATTATTCCAAAGAATACATTTAATAAAGTCAGTTTCATAAATACCATCAGAATTTTTAAAATTACGATTTACTGCTAAACATACACTAGTAACGTTTTTTCCATTTTCTAATGATACACATTTAGGATTGTCAGTAAGTCTTCCGACTAAAATTACATTATTCATGTATCCTCCTTTCCTACTTGAAATTACCATAGAAATTTTGCTTAAACAAATTACCAATACTATAATTTTAGCTACTATTTTTTAAAAAAATAACCTATATTTACAAAAAAAGTTACCAATATTTAAATTTTAGTAACTTTTATAATTCTTTTAATAATCTATTAATTTCAACGGCATACTCTAATGGCAGTTCTTCTTTGAAATCAGAAATAAATCCAGTAACAATTAATTCTTTTGCTTTATTTTCACTTAAACCCTTGCTCATTAAATAATATAATTTTTCTTCACTAATTTTTGAAATTGTTGCTTCATGTTCTAAAATACTTTGATTATTTAATAATATATTTGTTGGATAGGTATCACTTTTTGATAAACGATCTAATATCAAAGTATCACATTTAACAAATGCACTGGAATTAATTGCATCTTTGGCTATCTTTACTAAACCACGATAATTAGCAACTCCGCCACTTTCGCTAATACTTTTGCTTATTATTGTACTTGTCGTATTTTTACCAAGATGAATCATTTTTGCTCCTGCATCCAGTTGTTGATTATCTTTTGCATAAGCAATTGACATACTTCTTCCTGATGAGTTATCACCTTTTAAAATACAACTTGGATATTTCATTGTAATACAAGAACCAATATTTCCATCTATCCATTCCATATGGCCACCCTCTAAAACGATTGCACGTTTAGTAACTAAGTTGTTTACATCTTTTGACCAATTCTGAATAGTTGAATAACGAACTTTGGAATTTTTGCCGACAAATATTTCTACTACTCCAGCATGTAAAGAATTTTTTGAGTAACTTTTGGCTGTACAACCTTCTATATATTCCAGCTCACTATCATCATCAACAATAATTATAGTTCTCTCAAATTGTCCTAAACTTTCCGATTCAATTCGAAAATAACTTTGAAGAGGCCTATCTAATTTTGTATGAGGCGGAATATAAATAAAAGAGCCGCCACTCCATAATGCTCCATTTAACGCTGTAAATTTATTTTCATCATATTTTACTAAAGTATTAAAATATTTTTTAAATAATTCCGGATATTTTTGTAAGGCATCATCTGTACTAGTAAAAATTATTTTATCATTACCTTTAACGTTATGATAAACAACTTCACTTTCATACTGATTAGTAACACCTAAGAGATAATTATTTTCTGCTTCGATGACACCTAATTTGCAAAAAGTATTTTTTATATGTTTGTCCACTTTTTCCCAATCATTTTCTAAATTAGCATCACTTTTATAATAATTTATATTATTAAAATCGATATCAATTTTTGGTCCAAAATTAGGATTATCCAATTCCATAAATTTTTTAAAAGATTGTAACCTAAAATCAAGCATAAATGTTGGTTCATGCTTTTTATTTGATACCCATCTAATTAATTCTTCGTTTAAAACCTTTTTCATAGTAATTATAATACAATAAAAACTAATGAAAAACAATTGTAAAAATAAATTTTAATTGCTATAATAACTATATAATAGAGAGGTACGTATGGATAACGAGATTTATTTTAATAAAATTAAAAATCAATATGATTCTCTAGCTGATATGTATATAAAGAATAATGTATTATATTATAAGAATTATACTTTACCATTATCAGTTAATTTAAATCGCTTTAATCCTGCATTATTTTTACTATCTTCTGAAGATATAATAAATATAATTTATGTTTATCAATTATTATCAAAAGATGATTTAACAACTACCGAAATAGAATCTTTAATAAAATACGCTAAAATATATTTTGAAATTAAAAATAATCCTAAAGAAATAAATTTACAATTTGGCTTTAGTATCCCTATTTTTGTAGCTTACGAACAAGAATATGAAAATTACAAAGGCTCCCAAATATTAAGAGAAGAATTTACTAAATTATGTGATAACTATGAAAAGAGCGATAGTGCCAAAAATGCTCAATATGTAAGAGTTTTAAAAAATAATAAT
Organism: uncultured Mycoplasma sp.; assembly: GCA_964545135.1. Taxonomy (GTDB): domain Bacteria; phylum Bacillota_I; class Bacilli_A; order RF39; family UBA660; genus SIG200. The sequence goes on from CAZJEY010000026.1 coordinate 4,196, forward strand.
ATACCTGCTAAATCTGAATATGATGAATATTTAGAATTTTCTGAAAAAATAAACCAAATTCAAAGTGCGGGATTTACAGTTATATTTTTAATTTTGTTTATGGTAACTATAACAATAATTACTTTATTAGCATTAACTAAAAGAGGCTTTATTTAGCCTCTATTATTAATTTTATAGCAGTTTTTTGTTCGCCATTGATAATGATATCATTGAATGCTGGTATTACTACTAAATTATCACCAGTTGGTGCGACAAATCCCCGACATATAGCAATTGCTTTGATTGCTTGATTTAGACTACCTGCTCCTATCGTTTGAATCTCAACTACTCCTTTTTCACGATAAATATTCGCGATAGCGCCTGCCACTTTACTAGGATTAGATTTACTAGATACTTTTAATATTTCCATATTTGTTCCTTTCTTTCTACTCTAAATCATATGTTTCAATCATAAATTTTATTTACATTTTAAAACAATTTTGATATCATAAAAACGTTTTTAGAGGAATTTATGACACATATTGAAGATTTAAAAAATATTTATCTGAACAAGAAAAATAAAACTAGTTCTATTTTCATAAAAGTAAGCGAAGTAGATAATCAATATATTTTTAAAGTGTATAATACAATTACTGATGATACTACGTATGAAGTAATAATTAAAGATATTATTGATTTATATTATTACAGTGCCTATGATTATTTTAAAAGAGCAAAATTTATTGGCAAACATTGCTTTTATAAAAATAATTTTCTTTTCTATCTATTTAAAATAATGCTTTATAAAGATGAAAATTACGAGCTTTTATACGATTTAAGAAGCGAGAAAATTATTCTTTATCCATCAAACGATCCTTTAGATAATTTAATCTATAGTAATTCAGAAAATAATATAGAAATAAGTGATATAACGCGAATGCTTTAAGGCATTCTTTTATTTACATCAAGGTAAAAAAATGATATTATTATAATGGAGAGAAGATATGAAAAATAAAGGATTTACATTAGTTGAAGTCATAGCTGTAATTGCAATATTAGGTACTATTATGATTTTAGGTACTTCTAGCTATTTAGCTTATTATGACTCTTTAAAAGAAAAAAATAAAGAAAATAGTTTGGAAATTGTTTATGAAAGCGCAATTGAATACTACAATAATACATATAAAACAACTTTTTTAATAAGTGATTTATTAGATAATGGGTATTTAAAAGCCAATAAAAACAATACAATGATGATAAATGATGAAGATTATAGATGCTATGCAATAAATATCAATAATACTAATGAAATTATTAATAACAAAAATTATACAAAAGTAGAAGCTGTACTAGGAGAAAACTATTATGATGAAAGCACAAAAGAATGCAATTTAACAAATTATAATAGTGAAAAATTTAGTTTAGCATTTAGCAATAATACTAATAACAAAATAGTAATTGAATTAATTTTCCCTGCAAATACTTCAGTAACACTTATAAATAATTTAGGATATTATGCTCATTATAATTCAACTACTGAAGAGTCTAATAAAAAAAGTATTGATTATGAGTCTGATTATAAAGGTCCTATTATATTTACTGCCACTTTTGTTGAAAAATTAAGTGATACTAAAACTAGTACTATTACTAAAACTATAAAAATAGATAATAAAGGAGATTAAGTATGCAAAAAAATGGCTTCATTTCAATGACAACAATTTTAACTATTATTGTAGCCGTTAGTGCTATTTTAATTATTAATATTGATTTAAAAATGCAAAAAAATAATCTATTAAATAAAATTAAAAGTGACGCTAGAAGCACAATTAAAAATAGTGACTTTCCAAATTGTATTTGGTCAAGTGAAACTACTATGGTTAAATCTGGTGATAATGAAGCATCAAATACTATCTATATTACATGTACACATGTTGATAAAGTAACTACTAATTTTACAACAGCCGAATTAGAAAATATAGATAATGTCAATAACTATTTTACCACTAATGAAAATTTGCATATTGATTTCATACATGTTAATCCGTTAGATGGTGGTTATAAAGTGGTTTTAGGTCTGAGCGCCAATGTGTTAGGCGAATATACTATTTCTCTAAAGGAAAATGTATTTTGTGTAAGCGCTAATAAATGTAATGAAAAATTAGAAAGTAATAAAATTATAGTAGTTAATGAAATTGAATAAAAAAGGAGTGTTTGGATGAAAAGAAATGGCTTTACATTAATTGAATTGCTGGCTGTCATTGTAATTATTTCAATAATTACTATTGTTGGGTTAGTGTCTTTTTCTTTTACAGAAAATTCAAATATAAAAAATGAATCCACTAAAACGGTAGCTGAAAGAGCAATTAATGTTTATTATCAAAATTTATATAAAAATAATAAACTAAAATATAATAAATCAACTTCCAATGGAGTTAACACAATGGAATTTTGTGTAAAAACTGATAACTTAGTTAAAGGTGGTTATATAAATGAAGATAATATTCCAATGGATAATTGTCAAACTCCTGATGATGAAGAAAAAAAATGCCCTTTTACTTATGCTGTTGTAAAAAAAATAAATGAAAAAATGGAATATCAATTTACTAACGACGTAAATGAATGTAAAAAAACTAAAATAAATATTTCAACAGTAAAAAATAGTGGTTATTCATCTGGGGATGAAATCGGTGAAGAAAATGATGTTAATAAATATGAATTTTCTCAGTCAATTACACAAATTGATACTAATAGTTACAAAGTATATGCTACATTTAAAATAAATGTATCTATTGATATAACGTCTTATGTTCCTATTTATACAGTTATGGTTTTAGATCGTTCTAGTTCAATGAGTGGAACAGCGATTTCTAATGCAGTATCTGCTATAAAAAAAATGACTGAACAATTTGCAAATATTAATAAAGAATACGAAAATGAAACTGGTAATAGACCTGTTTATTGTACAAGTGTAGTACAATTTGAAAGTAGTGCTTCATTAGAAACAAAATTTACAGATGCTATAATTAGTCCTGGTACTAGCGCTCCAGG
>CAZJEY010000027.1:0-6750 GCA_964545135.1 uncultured Mycoplasma sp.
CAATTATAAATAAATTTTTTAAATTTTGATTTTAAGATTTTCTTAAATTTTATTTAAATTTTATGCAACTAATGCATTATGCGTTATATCCTATTATTATATATTAATAAGGTTATATATACTCTATTATACTTTAAATATAATAGAAGGGGAGTTGCATAAAAAAACTACTTAAAAAGTAGCTTATAATAAATTATACAGGTTCAGAAGACAACCAATAGTAATCATCTGAATTATCTAATTTTTTAAATACATGCTTAAATTTTGTTCCATATTTTTTTACAAATTTATAATTTACCTTATTAGCATTGTATTTTTCTGTGCATTTTTTATTTTCTTTATTACTTGTAAATGTAGGATAGCATAAATCATTAGTTATTTTCAGAAAATAATCATATATTATGATTTCATCTTTCCCCTTCTCTACGGCCTTATTTATAACTCGGTAAACATAACTTTCATTACCAATAGTAAAGGAAAAAGTTTCAGATAATCCACAATAGTAATAATCATCAACTAAATAACAAATATTATAATTATCAAGCATAAATGAATCTTTAAGAGTTATCTCTTCTCCAAATATTTTTTTGCTTGTTTTTAATATTTTACCTATTTTATATTTTTGGATTGAACATTTTGATTCCTCATAATTGTCAGTAGCAAATATTTTCCCTTTCTCTAATGTACATATATTATCAGATTTTTCTTTATTTAATGTAATCTTTTCCCCTTTTAAGGTTGTAGTTTTAATAAATGCTAAACAAACTTTTTGATCATCAGTTAATTTTTCTATTGTAACCTTTTCGTCATTATAAAATAGTAATCCACCACATTTTTCAATTTCATCATTACTTACATAACTATATAAACTTTTGACTAATTTATTTTCAGTTTTAATATTACCACCTAAGGTAACTTTAACAATTACTAATAGAATTGTGGTAATTATTAATAAAATAATTAATAGAGATAAACTATATTTTTTTATAAACTCATTTAATTTTCCTAATTTATTCTTTTTTTTCAAAATAAACTCTCCTACTACACTTTTCTTGATTGAATTTCAGCTATTTTTTCAAATACTTCTTGAGCATTTTTTTCATTAATTTCAGTATATCCAAGTTCACGTAATGCTTGAACTTTAGTAGTATTTAATTGTTGGGTTCTACTTAGTTTTTCTTCTTTCTTTTGCTCAATTTCTTGTATAAACTTTTTATGATTTTCTGCTACCTTGCTTTTACTAGCGCCACCATTATTATATAATGATAAAGCTGTATATAAAATACCTTCAAATATATATTGCTTTTCTTCGTCAAAAGCATTTTCATCTGGAGAAATAAAGCCAGTAGTTTTAGCCATATAACCCAAAATATATTTTATTTCAGGAACATTTTCCATTGATTGAATCATATAGTATACATACTTAATTGCATTAGTATTTGTTTCATTGACATCGTCATCTTCTAATTTATCTTTAATTATTAAAATTAAATCATTAAATAAGTTTTTCTTTTCTTTATCTAAGCTTTTTAAATCTAAGTAAGAGCTAAATTCACTTGATGATTTGACACCTAGATTTAACCTTTTTTCTACTTCCATAAGATATTCAGTATTTACTTTAATACTTTCAATTTCTTCATCGCTGCCAGTTTTTAAATCTAATAATTGAAGTAGTAAGATTTTCTTTTCTTTAGGCCATTTATCAAGATTATCTAATACAAGATAATTATAAACCATTTGCCTTGAAACGCCTAAATATTTTGCTAATTTAACTTTAGATACCCCTAATTCTTGTAATAAATTATTTACCTTGTTCATCCAAACCACAACTTTCTAATGTTTACAAATATATTATACTTAACTTAACACTTTAATGTCAAGTAAAAAGTGTTTTTTTATTAATCCTACTCTACCTCAACCTTTTTAATAATAAACAATTTTTTATTCTTAAAAAAGCAATAAAAAACATCTTCAAGCATTAGTCCTTTTTCATCTAATTTTTCATTTAGCCATTCTTTATTTTTGTGAATATAATTTAAAGCTTTATCTTGAACTTCTCCATCTAATATTAAGGGCATAGGATATGAAGAGGAAAGCTTTAAAAAATTATATTTAAATATTGATAACTTACCATTAGTTTCTAAAAAAGCATATTCTACTTCCGATATATCCTTTATGCTTTCTTGTCTCAAACTAAGTAACAGATTATCAAGACTATAGCGTTGCTTAACCATTTCTTTATAATTAACTCTGCCATTACAGATAATTAAAGATGGTTTACCATCGAAGAATACTCGTATTTTTCTTGATTTTAATTGGACAAATCCAAATACAATTTCTAAAATAACTAAAATTATTATAGGTACTAAGGCATATATGATTGGATCATTCTTATTTTCAATTGATATTGCTATTAATTCTGCAATTAATATAGAAACTATTAAATCTATTATACCTAACTGACCTACTTCTCTTTTTCCCATCAACCGATAGCAAAATAAAACAAAGAAGTAAAAAAATAAAGTTTTTAGTATTATATTAAGTAAATTCATCTTATCACCCAATCATATTATGATTAAAATCATAATTTTTTATAACATTCATAATATTTAACGGAGGTTAATATGAAATATTTTAAATTAGTAGGTATTTTCTTAATCATTGAATTAATGATTGTATTTATTGTTAGTTTGCTAAACTTAATTGGTTTAAATGGCGGAATTACTGCTATTATATTATTAATACTTAATATTATTTTGTTTTTTATTTTAACATTTTATAATGGCAAAAATAGTAAAGAAAAAGGTTATTTAACAGGTTTATTAACTAGTTTTTTATTTATTTTTTTAATGTTTATTATTAATAGTATTTTTTATGGTATAAATTTAAAGTTATCTACAATTATTTATTATTTAATATTGATACTAACAGGTGTAATTGGTGGAACAATTGGTATAAATAAAAAGAAAGAAGATAATTAATCTTCTACTATAAAAACGTACTTATTATTTTCAAAAATAACATAGGATGTATCTTTGTAAATTTGCTTAGTTATTGGGTCACTAACAACATTTAGTAATTTATTATCGTAAAGTTCTTTTAAAGTAATTTTTTCATTTAAACATAATTGTCTATTTTTACAAGTAATAGCTGCTTCTATTACTTTTTTATTAGTTACATCATATAAATCTTTTTTATGGTTATTAATTACTTTGTAAATGGTAGGACACATTATTAATAATAACGATATAAATATTGTAATATAGATTATCTTTTTATTTGTACTCATAATTTTCCCCATAATAATCAAGAATAAATTGATCCCGATATTCTTCTAAAGTATCATTAGCAATATGACATCTTATTTCTGCCATTAAATTATGTAAAAACGCAATATTATGAATAGATAATAATCTAGCTCCAAAGGTTTCATTTACATTAATTAAGTGTCTAATATAGGCTTTAGTATAATTTTTACAAGCATAACAATTACATGATTCATCAAGGGCGGTAAAATCTTCTTTATATTTGCTATTTTTAATATTAATTTTGCCATGTTTAGTATAACAATGACCATGTCTCGCTAATCTTGTTGGACTTACACAATCAAATATATCTATCCCTCTTAAAACATTTTCAATTAAATCAATAGGGTCACCTACTCCCATTAGATATCTCAATTTATCCTTAGGTAGATATTTAGTAGAATATTCGACCATTTTATACATTGTTTTTTTATCTTCGCCAACGCTAGTTCCCCCAACAGAATAGCCATCAAAATTCATTTTTACTAACTCTTCGGCACAATATCTTCTTAAATCTTTATACTCGCCACCTTGAACAATACCAAAAAGAATTTGATCATTTCCTTTAAAAACATCTTTGCCACGTTTTGCCCATCGTAATGTCCTTTCAACGCTATCTTTCATATAATTGTAATCACAAGGCCACTTGACACACTCATCAAAACTCATGACGATATCTGAACCCAAATCTTCTTGGATTTTTATGCTTTTTTCCGGTGTTAAAAACAATCTATCACCATTTAAATGATTTTTAAAATGAACGCCCTCTTCACATATATCTTTTCTATTTGCTAAACTAAAAACTTGAAAACCACCACTATCTGTTAAAATCGGTCCATAATAATTCATAAATTTATGAAGTCCACCTGCTTTTTTTACAATATCTTCGCCAGGTTTTAACCATAAATGATAAGTATTTGCTAAAATAATACCACTATTAGTAGCAATTAATTCTTCAGGTGATAAAGTTTTAACTGTTGCATTAGTTCCTACAGGCATAAACATAGGTGTATCATATTCTTGCCCATTATACAAAATTTTTCCAAGTCTAGCCTGATTATTTTTACTTTCTCTTATTAATTTATATTCTACTTTCATGATTACTCCTAACTACTTTATAAACATTGCATCGCCAAAAGAAAAGAAACGGTAATTATTTAATTTTGCTACTTCATAAGCATTCAGAATATATTCTCTCTTAGCTAAGGCACTAACGAGCATAAGAAGAGTACTTTTTGGCAAATGAAAATTTGTTATTAAACCATTAATTGCTTTAAATTCATAACCAGGATAAATGAAAATATCCGTATTACCATGGCATGATTCAAACATATTATTATTTTTCATAATAGTTTCTAAAACTCTTGTACTTGTTGTTCCTACTGCATAAATAGGTCTTTTATCTAATTTAGCTTTGTTTAAAACATTTGCAGTTTCTTCAGTCATTTCATAGTATTCTGAATGCATATGATGCTTTTCAATATTTGTTTCTTCGACTGGTCTAAAAGTACCAAGTCCAACATGTAACGTAACATAGGTTATAATAATTCCTTTTTCCTCTAAATCTTTTAATAATTCTTTAGTAAAATGAAGTCCCGCAGTAGGTGCAGCAGCGCTTCCTAAATGGTTAGCATAAACAGTTTGATACCTATCATTATCACTCAATTTTTCATGAATATAAGGCGGTAATGGCATAAGACCAATTTGCTCTAATATTTCTAAAAAAACTCCATTATAACTAAATTTAATTCTAATTATACCATCATCCAACTTTTCTACAACTTTTCCAGTTAATTTTTCACTGAAATTTATAATTGTATCTACACTTAATCTTTTAGCTGGTCTAGCTAAACATTCCCAAATATCATTATAAATATTTTTAAGTAATAAAATTTCAATATTAGCTCCTGTATTTTCTTTTTTTCCAAAAATACGAGCTGGCAATACTTTAGTATCATTAAGCACTAATACATCACCTTTATGCAAATAATTTATAATATTAAAAAATTTATCATGAATAATATTGCCATTATCTTTATCAAGTACCATTAATTTCGATTCACTTCGATTATTAAGTGGTGTTTGTGCAATGAATTTTTCAGGCAATTCATAGTTATAATCATTTATGTTCATTATTTACTCCTAATTAATATATTTTAAAACTTCATTTATTAATTCTTCATTAATTTCATCTATATTACGAATCATATCGTCTTTAACGCAATCAATTTTAATAAAATTATCATATGACGCTAGTTCTAAGTAAGCTTTTTCAGCATTAATAATATTATCTTTTGATAATTCATGTTCATCTAATTCTTCTCTATTATCTTGTAATTTCTTAGTATAGATATAAGGCATATATAGAAATACTTTTATATCAGGTCTAGGAAGTTCAAGTAAATTATATTCCAAATCTTCTAGCCACTTAAACATTTTTAATCTTTCTTCTTTGGTATGAAGTTTTCCTGCTTGATGCCCCATATTACTTGTAGTATATCTGTCTAGAATGACATTAATACCCTTATTTATATATTCTATAATTTGATCTTTATTATATAATCTATCAGCGGCAAAATATAAAGAGGCAACCTTAGCAGGTACATTATTAGCACCTTCTTGAAACCAGCCATCACAAATATGCTTTTTACCCAAGTAAGGTCCCCCAACAATTTTACCTGTTGGCGTATCGTACATTGGAAAAGATAAAGTAACTGTTCCAATATTTAATGAATTTAATTTTTCACATAATTTTTTGCTTTGGGTATTCTTTCCAGAACAATCTGTACCTTCAATAACAATAATTTTTCCCTTTTTACTCATTGGTAATCACACTTCCTACTTCCATATTAAAAATTTCTTCTTTATCTCGATAGTTTAAAACTCTAATTTTGATATTACTAAGTTTACATGCTTCAATTACGCCTAAATCAAATATATTTAAATTATTATTCAAGATTGTATCATAACTCACTCTTTTCAATAATCTAGCATCATTATTTAATTTAGGATCCTTATCATATACACCAGAAACATTAGTTAGTTTAGTAATTGTATCTACTCCTAATAATTTTGCTACTTCAAAACATTTAGTATCAGTAGAAATTCCTGTTTTACCTAAGCCACCGCCAAATATTAAAACATTATCTTTAAATAATTCAATTAATTTATCATTTGAATAAATAGGGATTAAATTATTTAAATTAAATGGACAGGATATTAAGGAATTAACATTCATTTTACTTAATTCATCATGAATATGAAATGCATTTATTAAAGATGCTAACATACCAATAGTGTCGCGATTAACTTCAGTCATATCTTTATGATCTCTTCCTCTAAACAAATTGCCACCGCCGATAACTATCGCAACATGGTGATTATTTTCAACTAATAATTTAATAAAACTAGCTAATTCTTTTTTACTATTTTTTAGATCACTATT
>CAZJEY010000028.1:0-6461 GCA_964545135.1 uncultured Mycoplasma sp.
AGTGTCCTCCTTTCGTCTATATCTAGCATAGACTTGCTCGGCGCAAATTACCTGATATGCTATAAATATATTTACCAACTTATCCTAGCGTATCAGCAACCTCACGTGTCATCGCAGTCATACAAACAAAATTATACCACACTAATTATATGAAATGCAAGCACTTTTTTTGCTAATTTTTCCCAAAAATAAAAGAAAATTGATAGCATCAGCTACTATCAATTTTTAAATCCATTTAGTATTGCTCTCTTTTAACCTTAACGACTATAATCATCACTAAGACTTATTTGATTTTGAAAATACTTAATAATTTCATTAAGCGCATTCATATTATCATTAAAAACATTATAAATGTTATTCATATCACCATATGGTGCTATTGGATTTCCTCCCATCTTAGACAATTCAATTAGTAGAACCCCTGGATATGTTCTTCTCAAATAATCACCATATCCTCCCAAACTTGATTCATCTAATAGTTTATATCCAGTTTTATCACTATATATTTGTGCTAATTCTGAATTAAAATCGATAAATTTATTATAATTAGACTCATCCATAGCTTCTTGATAAGGCTTATAATAAATCATTCCACCTGTACCATGATACAAAAATGTTGATAAATATCTTCCGTTTTCCATTGATTCTTTTAATAATCTTTCTAACGCTAAATTTTCTTTTTCATAAGAAAAATTATAAATATCTCTTGTTGGTAATCCAACAGGTCCTGGAAAATAGTTTCTTAAATTGCTCTTGGTAGAAGTACTATATACCACCTTATCGCTCTTAATTGATTCAATTCCCGCGTTTAATGGATTATTGGCATTTAAATTAACCAAATTGCCATTAGGATCAAATGATATTTGACTTCCTTTTGGCAAATCATATTCATCATATAAAATCTCAATTTTCTCTTTTAATTTATTACTGGTAATGCCTTGAAAATCGCTATTCTTAAACATTTGTTGATAGTTTTTTGTTAGTTGAATGTTTTCAATGCGTTTCCAATTATTATCATCAGATAATCCGCTTTTTATTATAGAAATAAATGTAGCAAGAAAGGAATCTTGAAGAAGATTAGATTTTGCTTTTTCCAGAGTTTGATTACAACAAAACAGCAAAGAATTTCTTAATTCCGTATAATCATTTACCTTATCTATAGAATTTACTAAATCAATAAATATTTGCAAACCAGGTATTGCTCTATTATCTTTTAATTGTATCCACCTAGCATTATTATTAACTAAATTCTTTAATTCATCTAGAAAGTTAACAGGATTCATTGTCATATCGTTTTCTACTTTATTAAAAAGCAAATTTAATTCTTGTATTGCAAAATGAGCAATAGAATCTGTTCTATAACTTTTATAATATTCTTGAGACTTTGCATTAAATTCTGAATCATCGATTATTTTCAAAGTATTTGAAGATACATCAAATCCTTCAGGATTTTGTAAAGGAACAAACACTAATTTTAACTTATTGGGATCAAACTCCTGAAAATTTGATAACTGATTTATGTAATTAAGGATAAAGTCTACTCCTATTATTTCACTTCCATGTGTTCCTCCAACTATAAATAATTCTTTATTTCCATTACCAACAGTTAAACAATCCACAGGATAATTATAATCTGTTTTAGTTAAGGAACTATATTGTATTCCCAGCTGTTGTAATTCGTCATTTTTCAAAATATCTTGAATCTTTTTAAGATATCTTTGATAGTTTAGTTTTTCATAATCAAATTGTTCTATTATTTCCATTTTAACCTCGCACAATTAAACTTTCTGTTTCTTTCATTTCTTCAGGAAGAGCAATTTCCATATATTCTAAGATAGTTGGTGCGACCATTGTTAAATCACCTTCATCCTTTAATTTAACATTATCATCCATTAAAATAAATGGCACTTTACTTAAAGTATGAGTAGTAACCGGTTGATCATTTTCATCAATCATAATATCAGCATTGCCATGATCAGCAAGAAGAATTACTTTATAAAAATTTTCTTCTGCTTTTTCTACAATTTTGCTTAAGCAAAGATCAACTGCCATACACGCTTTTGAAGCTGCTAAGAAGTTTCCAGTATGTCCTACCATATCAGGATTAGCAAAATTGACTAATATAAAATCATAATCTTGCATCATGCATTCAATAACTTTTTTTGTAACTGGAATTGCGCTCATTTCAGGCATTAAATCATAAGTTTTAACATTTGGTGATGGTATTTCAAAGGTATTACATTTATTAATCTTACCTTTATAGCCACCATCAAAGAAGTAGGTAACATGTGGAAATTTTTCACTTTCAGCAATCCGAGCTTGTGTAAAGTCTAATTCAGATAAATAAAGTCCTAATGGATTTTTAACTACAGGTTTTTCTAAAAAAGAAATGGAGTTAATATTTTTATCAATAGGAAAAAATGAATACACTTTTAAATTATCCATTTTTAACGTACTAAAATTTGAATAATCGGGATTAGTAAATGCAGATAAAATTTGTTTAGAACGATCAGCTCGGTAATTCATCCAAATCAAAACATCACCATTTTTTATTTTACCTTCTTCATTGGCAAGTAATGGTCTAATAAATTCATCTGTTTCCTTTATTTTATAACAACTATTTAGTGCTTTTTCAATATTCTTTATAGCAGTGCCTTTGGCTCTCGCTACTAAATCATAATAAAGACTTGTTCTTTTATAATTATCATCTCTATCCATTGCATAATATCTCCCACAAATTGTTGCAATTGTTCCAATATTATTTTTGCTTATTTCATCTTCTATCATTTTAATATATTTATAAGCACTCATTGGATTAGTATCTCTTCCATCCGTTATTAAATGGAAATAAATTTTAGTAAAACCATTCTTTACTAAGGAATTGTACATATTAATAAAATCATCAATCCCTGCATGAACATTTCCATCACTACAAAGACCCATAAGGTGAATTCTTTTATCATTTTCTTTAATTAAATCTTTAAATACTTCATTTTCTTCAATGTTTGCTAATAATTCATTTACTATTGTTTCATTTTGCTTAATTAGTCTTCCTGCACCAATTGTCATATGTCCAACTTCACTATTACCAAATTGGCCTTTAGTAAGACCTACTTTTTCTTCAGAAGCATCTAATAGCGCATGTGGATATTCCTTCCAAAATTTATTAAAATTTACCATATCAGCAGCTTTTATAGCATTTCCTTTTTCTTCATCTCTCATGCCAAATCCATCAAATATTATGGTAACAATTTTTTTCATATAACTAATCACCTTTTGTTAAATAATATCATGTATTAAAAAAAAATACAATTTTTAATTGTATTCATTCCTAAGCAAAAACTAATTCATCAGATATCTTCAATCGATCGGCAATCGTCGTTAAATATTCAGAGTTAGTAGGCTTATCTCTATCCAAATCTAAACTATTACCAAACATATCATTCATCACGTTGATATCTCCTCTAGACCAACTTATCTCTATAGCATGTCTAATTGCTCTTTCTACTCGTGATGGAGTTGTATGATACTTTTCAGCAATCGTCGGATATACATCCTTTGTTATATAAGAAATATTATTGTTATTATATATAATTGTTATCCCATCTCTAATAAATTGATAACCCCTAATATGAGTAGGTACTCCTAATGTGTGTAAAATATCACTAATTACCGAATTAAGATTTACACCTCCGGATGTTTTATCATCATAATTGAACGATAAAATTCTTTTTTCAAGAGATGCTAAATTAATTGGCTTTAACATATAATAATTTACACCACATTTATTTACTTCTTTTAACATTGCATCTTCTTTAAAACTAGTTGCAATAATGACATTTTTGTTAATTTCACGTTTTTGCATTTCATTTAATATAAAGATGCCATCACATTTTGGTAATATTAAATCCATAATAATTAAATCATACTTATTAGGATTATTTAAAATGTATTCCAAACCCTCTTCCCCATCTTTTTTACAAGCTACTACTTCAATTACTTCATGACTACTAAAGTACTTCTTAACTTCATTTATCATTGATTCATCATTATCAACGATAAGAACTCTAATACTTGAATTCATGATTTTTTCCTTTCTTTCGTACCGCTCGTGTTTACATTATAAAACACAAGTTGACAAATTGCAAGTAAATTGTTTGTCAACTTGTGTAATATTGTGTCGAATTTTGTAAAACAATCTTATGATTCTATATTTTTATAATACTCAACTACATTTATTTTATTATGAGCAAGGTATTCTAAAGTAGCTCCTCCACCCGTACTAACATAATAGAAATTATCTAAATCATTAAATTTTTTCGTTGCACTGGCAGTATCACCACCACCGATAATTACTTTAGCGTTGGCATTTGCCAAACTATTTAATAAATCACGTGTGCCTAAAGAAGATGCATCATCTTCATATTTTCCACATGTACCATTCATAAAAATTGTCTTAGCGTTATCTATAACTTTATTATTTTTAAATATATTATCAACAATTACGTCTTCTTTAGTAATTTCATTTAATTCCTTTATCTCATTTATTCCTTCAACAATAAATTTATCAGAAAAATATAATTTATCAGAATAGTTATCTAAAATATCTTTTATATCTTTTGATGTTTTTATATCAGTATTTATAAGACTCTTACCTACTTCTATACCTTTTTCTTTTAAGAACGAGTTTAATATTCCTCCAGTTAAAATCAAACTATCACATTTAGAAATTAAGGTGTTAATAACGGGGATTTTATCATCTACTTTTGCTCCACCCATTATAACTGTAAATGGTCTATCAGGATTATTTAAAATACTTAATTTTTCAATTTCTTCTTCCATTAACAAACCAAGATAAACCGGCAAAAAATTTGCTATACCAACTGTAGATGAATGGATTCTATGACTTGTTCCAAAAGCATCAAAAACAAACACATCGCCAAAAGAAGCATAATATTTAGCAAGATTTAAATCATTAACACTTTCTTTTTTTACAGGTATATCAGTAAATCTAGTATTTTCAAAAAGAACACAATCATTTTTTAATAAAATATCCTTTTCAAAATTAAATATATTATCAACAAATGCAATTGGTAAATGTTTTTTCATTTCTTCATATACAATTTTTAAAGAATTATCTTTTAAGTCTTCTTCTTTTTTTACTCTGCCAAAATGACTTAAAATAATTACTTTATTATTATTTTTAAGTAAATAGTTAATCGTTTTTAAACTTCTTATAATTTTTGTGTCATCTAATATAGAATTATTTTTAATAGGAACATTTAAATCGCATCTTAATATTACTCTTTTATTCCTTATGTTTTCTTTACTTAAATACTTCATAATCTCCTCTACTAAAAAGATATGTTTTATTTAAACATATCTTTTGCTACTTTTAACATTTGACATGTATAACCATATTCATTATCATACCAAGCAACTAATTTTACAAGTTGTTCTTCATTTTCAGTTATGATATTAGTTAAATTAGCATCAACTAAGCAACCAAGACTTACTCCAATAATGTCACTTGATACAATCGGATCTTTAGTAATATCTATAGCGTCACTGGCATTATCTTTAATTATATTATTTATCTCATCAACACTAGTCTTTTTACTTAATTCCAACGTAACGTCAATAAGTGAACCATCGGTTGTAGGTACTCGATAACTAATCCCATCCATTTTACCATTTAAATCAGGTATAACTTTTCCTATTGATGAAGCGGCACCTGTTGAAGTAGGAATAATGTTTTGAAATGCTGACCTACCTCTTCTGCTATAAATGCCTTTTTTATGGGCAATATCAAGTGTAACTTGATCATTAGTTAGGGAATGAACAGTTGTCATAAAACCCTTTTTAATAATAAAATTATCGTTAATAATTTTTAACAAAGGCGCTAAACAATTCGTTGTACAACTTGATGCGGATACTATCTTTTCTGTACCATCTAATGTATCGTTATTTACACCATTAACAATAGTTTTCATATCGCCTTTTCCCGGAGCAGAAATAAGTACCTTTTTAGCGCCACTTGTTATATGTTTAAAGGCTCCTTCATAATCAGTAAATTTTCCTGTACATTCTAGAACTAAGTCAATATTTAATTCTTGCCACGGTAAATTAAGTGGGTCCATTTCTTTGAATACTCTTATTTTTTTCTTACCACTTATTACTATATTATTTTCATCAAATCCAATCTCATCCTTATGAAAACTTCTATGAATAGTATCATATTTAATTAAATGAGCAAGTTCTTCAGGTGTAGATAAATCATTTATTGCTACCACATCAAATATTCTACTTGTAATCATTTCTCTAAAAGCAATTCTCCCAATTCTACCACAGCCATTAATTGCTACTCTAATCATTGTATTTTCCTCCTATAAACTCTCTTAAAATTGAATTTTCTGGTACATATTCACTAGGAATACTAAAGAAAGGTTTTAAAAAATTAA
>CAZJEY010000029.1:0-6288 GCA_964545135.1 uncultured Mycoplasma sp.
AAACCTCTTAAATACAAATCTCTCATTTTTTCTTCTTCACTAGATAATTTTGTTAATTCTTCTTTTAATTTTAACAATTCTTCTTTATTCATAAATTCACCTTTTTCTTTGCTGACTATAATAAAGTAAAAATTAGGAAAAGTCAAATGAATAACTAAAAAAATATTCACATCAATATGTGAATACTTTCTAAAACGAATCAATATTAATTTTAACTTTTGGTAAATTATTCATTGCTGCATGAGCTTGAATTAATGTCCTTATTGCAGTTGATGTCTTACCATTTTTACCAATAACTCTACCCATTTCACTTTCTGGAACAATTATTTCTAAAATACTAGTATCTTCATCTGCTTCAAACATACTTACTTTAATTAAATCTGGTTCCGTAACAATACTTTTAACCAAATATTCGGCAAACTCTACTACATTCATAATTATTTTGCTTTCTTTTTCTTTGATTCAGCATACTTAGTCATGATACCATTTTTAGATAATATATTTCTCACAGTATCAGTTGGTTGAGCACCATTATTTAACCACTTTAATGCTTTTTCTTCATCAATAGTAACTACATCTTTGCCTTTAATTGGATCATATGTTCCAACTGTTTCAATAAATCTTCCATCTCTTGGACTTCTTGCATCTGCTGCTACTATTCTATAGAAAGGTTTTTGTTTAGAACCCATTCTTTTAAGTCTTAATTTAACTGCCATAATTTCTCCTCCTTTAATTACATAATAATTATATTAAATCACAAATAAAATGTCAACAATTTTTAGTTGACATCTTTATCTAAGTATTCAGCATCAATATTTTCGATAGTTTCTTCTAATTCATCATCAATTATTTCTTCATAATCATCATCAAATTCCTCTACTGATACCTTTACTTTAGTATTTCCAACTATTTCTACCCCAAGCTCTTTTTCAACTTTCAAATTTACTACACCATCTTTTATATCAACATTAGCCACAGTAGGTTGTTTTAAACTTCTTACTATTATTTCAGAAGTATTATCTAACATTGTATCGTTTTTTAAAGAAACATTCATAATATCTTGATAACTAATGGTATGATTTGATACCGCTGTTTTTGTATCATTATCATATGAATACCAAATATTTAAATCAAATGTTCCATTAATTAAAACATGGCCATTTTGATTAGTACCATTAAATTTGTTATTAATTATCCAACAACCTAAAACTGTATCTGGAGTATTTTCGCATTTTACTTCAACATTTTGTGTAGTATTTTTCTTAGCTTTACCAATTACTGCTTTGGTAACAATTTCTCTAAAATTACCCATATTTTTTCCTCCTAATTTAATCTATGCACAAACTAGACAAAAGTACACACTTTTTTATATAATAAGATTATGAAAACAGAGGAATTTTATAAAAATAATATTGATTTAGAATATAGGACATTTCATAAAAATATATGTAAAACAAAGTATAATATTTTAGGTGTAAAATTACCAAAATTAAGAAATTATGCTAGATCATTATTAGCAATATATGAAATAGATGAAATATTAAAGAATATCGATAATAGTAGTTATGAAAATGTCTTAGTAAAAGGATTATGTATTGCTTATAGCAAAAATATAAATACTCTAGATTACCTAGATAGATATATACCATTAATCGATAACTGGGCAATATGTGATTCAGTAGTAAATACTTTAAAGATTTTTAGAAACAATCAAGATAAATATCTTTCATTCATAGAAAAGCATTTAAATAGTAATAAGGAATTTGAAATTAGATTTAGTTTAGTAATCCTTTTAAATTATTATCTAAATGATAATTATAAAGATTACTTATATAATGTGTTAGATAATGTTAATACTTCTTATTATTATACTTATATGGCTGCTAGTTGGTTACTATCTTATTTATTTATATATTATTATGAAGATACTTTAAAATATTTGCAAGTAAGCAAATTAGATAATAAGACAATATGTAAAGGTATAACCAAAAGTATTGAATCTTATAGAATTGATAAAAACAAAAAAGATAATTTAAAAAAAATACGTCAAATGATTAATGACAAGTAACTAAAAAAACTATAAAGTTAGTTTAATACATGGTATACTTATATTAGAAGAGGTGAAAAAATGGATTGTTTATTTTGTAAAATTATAAATGGTGAGGTAGCTAGTTATAAATTATATGAAGATGATGAAGTGATTGTTATCTTAGATGCGTATCCTAATGTTGATGGTCATACCTTAATTATTTCTAAAAAACATTATGATACTTTTAAAGATATCCCCAATGATTTACTAATTCATATTAATGAAATAGCTAAAAAATATACTGATATCTTAATGGCTAAATTAAATGCTAAAGAATTAACTATTGTTGTAAATTATGGTACAGCTCAAAAGATTAAACATTATCATATGCATTTAATTCCTAATTATGGAACAAGACCAGAAAAATCAGTTGAAGAAATTTTTGATTTAATAAGGAGTTAAATATGGCAAAGATTAAAAGGAAAGTAAAGAGAAACTTATTTATATTTCTTTTACTTATTGCTACTCTCTTTTTAGTTAGTTATTATGGTTATAATTATTTTTTTAAGAGTGATAATAAACAAACTAAAATAAAACTACCAATAAAAGAAGAAGATCCAATTAAAACTTATAAAGCTTCATTAATTGCTACCGGAGATGGACTAATCCACTCTACCGTATATAATGCAGCTTATAATAGGACTACTGCTACTTATGATTTTTCAAAGATGCTAACCTATACTAAAGATAAACTAAAAGATTATGATATTAAATATTATAATCAAGAAACTATCTTTGATGATGAAAAAGCTTATGGAGGATTTCCAATGTTTAATACTCCTAGTAAGTTTGGTACGGATATGATTGAAGCAGGATTCAATTTAGTATCAATTTCATCTAATCACTCCATGGATCGTGGCGCCGAGTCTGCTAAAAGAAGTGCAGATTGGTGGAAAAGCCAAGAAAATGTTTTAACTAATGGTATGGCAAGTAGCGAAGAAATGCGTACTAATTATCAAATAAAAGAAGCAAATAATATTACTTATACTATGCTTTCTTACACATATGGTACTAATGGTTTAGGTGGAGCTGAACTTAGTAAAGAACCATATTTAGTAAATGTATATAATGAAGAATTGGTAAAAAATGATATTGCTGCAGTTAGAGATAAAGTTGATGTTTTAATTGTTTCAATGCATTGGGGCAACGAATATCAACAAATAGCTTCCGAAACTCAAAAAGCACAAGCTAAATTTTTAGTAGATAATGGTGTCGATATCATTTTAGGAACTCACTCACATTGTATTCAACCATGGGAATGGATTGATGATACAGTTGTATTTTATTCATTCGGAAATTTTATATCTAATCAAATGGGTGCTGAACAAGCCTTAGTTAGAAAAGTTGGTGTTATCGGTATGTTTGCTACTTTAGATATTACAAAAACTGTTGATACTAAAAATGATACAACAACTATTAAAATAGATAATATTGGAGCAGACTTAAATTATACCTATCGTTATTATAATAGCGAAATAGGACGTAATGACTATTTAGTAATACCTTTTAGTAAAATGGAAAGTAAATATTTAAGTAACTACGAAAGTGTATATAATGAATTTAGTGATGTATTAAAAAAATATGATGATAGTATTAATATTGAACCATTACCTATAACTTAATATAGAAAAGAATCGAAATATATCCGATTCTTTTTTATTTAGTATAAGAAACTACCGCCGATTATAATAGCGAGTAATATGAATAATATTAAGACTATGAAGAAGCAATTCCCAGTAAAGCAACAATTATTTTCTTCAGTCACACCCTTTTTACAACAAGCCATAGTACACCTCCTTTAAAAGAAAAGCTAAATGAATGCTCCTACAATGATTATTAATAAAATGAATAATACTAAGATTATAGCAGCGCCAATTCCATTATTTTGACAACACATAAATCATTCCTCCTTTATTTGTCTTTTCATTTATAACTTATGGCAATTTTTTTTAAGTGTGAGTGCTATTTATTGTATTTTAAATAACCTTTTGTTATAATAATTATTGGGAGGAAAGTATGAAAAATAGAAAAAAATTAATTTTAGGAGCAATGTGCTTATTACTAGTTTGTGGATGTGGTACAATTCCAACTACTAAAGATGGAGAAAAAGCTATAGTAACTTTTGAAAAAGACAAAACAAAGCATGAAATAACTGCTGATGAATTATATAAGTTATTAAAAGATAAATATGGTTTTGAAGAAGTATTAACTTTAATGGATACTTATATCTTAGAAAGTGAATTTGAAGATTATAAAATTACTGCTAAGGATTATGCTAATAATTATATTAAAAGTATGAAAAATAGTTTTAAGAGTGATGAAGAATTTTTAAATGCCATTAAACAAGGCACTAATTATCAAACAGTAGATGAATATATTAATTATATTTATCTATCATACATGCAATCTCATGCTATTGAAGAATATGCTAAAAGTCTAGTAACAGATAAACAAATAGAAAAATATTACAATGATAAATTTAAAGAAAATATTGAAATTTATCATATACTTATAACTCCACAAGTGACTAGTACAATGAATGATGATCAAATTAGTAAAGAAGAAAGTAAAGCTAAAGCTAAAGCCGAAAAATTATTAAAAGAAATTAATAGTTCTTCTGATAAACTTGCAACATTCAAAAAATTAGCTAAGGAAAATTCTGAAGATGATAACACTAAAGATAAAGGTGGTTATTTAGGAGAAATAAATGAATTTACTTTAGGTCAAGAATATGATGAACTAATTACTGCGGCTTATGATTTAAAAGATGGCGAATTAGCTAGTAAAGTTGTTACTACAGAACTTGGTTATCATATTATATTTAGAAATGCTACTAAAGATAAAGAAAAATTAGACGATGTTAAAAATGATATCTTAGAAAAGCTTTCAAGAGAAGTTATGGCAGCAGATGCTAACTTTGCTGTAACTACTATGAAGTATTATCGTAAACTATATAATATGGAAATAATTGATAGTGATTTAGAAGCTTCTTATAGAACATATTTAAATGATTTATTAAATGCCACTAGTACAAAATAAAAAGACATTTTCACTTAAATGTCTTTTTATTTTAAACCTTTTTGATACAAATAATTATTTACTTTTTGTTCAAGTAAATAGCCACTATATTTCTTGCTATATTTTTTTATAGCTTTTTCTTTTTCCCTTAAATATTCTTCTTCACTTAAACTAAAGTCATAATCATTAAGTAATTTAGTTATCATATTTAATTCAAAACCCAAGTTACTTATTTTATTTTGAATACGCATTTTTAAAGCATTACCTGAATAGGTATGATTACTATTAATTTCTTTTTTTATTAATTTATTAATTTTATCTTGCCATACATCATTATCAATAACTTCTAAGTATTTTTCTATTTCAGTTTTTTCAAATCCTAAATTTAAAAGATTTTTACTTATTTTGTTAGGACCTATTAATTTTAAATTAATTGCATCGTTAATATAAGCTCTAATATATAATTCATTATTTAAGTATTTTTCATCTTTTAATCTGTTAATTGCATAGTCAACTACTTCATTATCATAATCTTTAAATTTAGTTCTTAATTCTTTTTCAGTTCTTAATTTCTTAGAAATATCTTTTAACATTGCATAATAGACATCATGCTTGGCATTATCTAATATAATTTCTTTTAACTTTTGATTATCAATTTCTTTCTTTGTTAATAATTCATATTTAAGAATTATATCGTCATAAAGAAGAACACTCTCATTATTTGAAAGTGTTACTTCATATTTATTTGATTTTCCTTTTTTATAACTTATTATCTTCATATTCTTTACATGCTTCACCTAAATCATTAAAAAGTGAATTAACCTCATCTAAATTTTTTAACCGACAGCCACAAGCAAATTTATGACCTCCACCATTATGCTGACTAGCAATATTATTTATTATTGGTCCTCTACTTCTGATACTTATTTTATATTGATTATTCTTTTTATCTTCAGTTGCAAAACACCAAACATAAAATTCGTTTATAAAGTTAAAATTATTAATTAAATTAGAAGGAGTTGCAGCATCAACATTAAATTCTTTTAATACTTCATCTGTTATTATTATTGATGCAAAATCATTTTCTACTTTTAAATTATTAGTAATATATGCAATAAATTTATGCTCAGATAAAGGTCTCATATATAATTGATCAAATAAATCAACAAAATCTATTTTTG
>CAZJEY010000030.1:0-6258 GCA_964545135.1 uncultured Mycoplasma sp.
CAAAAATATATTAGTGACTTAGGATATTCAATGCGATATGATATTGAAAATTTTAAAGTATTTAAATATCAAGAACAAGATATTTATAAATGCACAACTAACAGCGATATTGTTATAAAAGTTGAAAAAGCGTCTTTGCCTAGTGCTTGTAATAATAGTAGTTTTAGTACTAAATTTAGTTATAATAGTTGTGAATTTTTAAATGCTTTAGAAAATGAAGAGTACTATTTATATGATAAAAATAACATATATAAAATTACTTTAAGTTTACCAGATGAATTAAGAGAACAAAATAATTATGGTGATATAATTGATAAAATGTTAGCAACATTTAGTATTACAATTTAAAGGAATGGGCGATGCTATGAAAATTTTACATTTTGGAGTAACATTTTGGTTTAATATTTATGATGATTATTCTAACTTATTAGAAAAATTACGCCAAGAATTGCAAGATGAATTTTCTTCATTTAATTATCGAAGTGAAGAAAGCAACAACTTGTTAGAGCCAGTTATTACGGCGGTAAATAATGAAAAAAAGACTAATATGCATGTTACGAGAATAAGTTCTCAATATAATATGGATTGCGTTGAGTTCGATTCTTATCAAGAGTTTCAAGATAAGGCATTAAAATTATTTAATATTTTAAACGATAATAATGTTAACGTGCTTTATAGTTCTATTGTTATTAATGCTGAGAAAGAAACAAATGAGTCATTAGAAATTATTAATAATAATTTACTTAATAAAGATGTTTTAGATGAAAATATGGCAGAAATAGATATTAAATTAGCTTCCGTTATTGATGATCAATTATATAAAATTATCAGAATGACTAATAATAAACAAATAAAATTATCTAAAAAGATAGATAATAAGAATAGGGAAGTGCCTATTCCACTTATTTCATTAAATGAATCATTCATAGAAAAAGAATGTATCTTAATTGATTATGAATTAAATGATCGTTATCTATATGATTTTACTAAAAATTATAATACAACAGAATTTTATTTGAATAAGATGTTATATTTAGCTAAAGAAAATTTTATGAATGATTTAGAAAATTTAATTAATTAATTTTAATGATCTGATTAAAATAGATACATCTATTTGTTAAATAGACTTTTTTATTAACAGAGTCTATTTTTTTTATATATTCAGATATTTTATTTATGTAGCCATTTTCATAATATGTTATTTGAACTTGTTCTTTAGTTTGATAGTATTCTAATATTTGGTTATTAATTAATTCTAATTGTTCTTCCGATAATATTGGCTTTTTAATTCTTTCCTTTTCTTTTAAAACATCTTTGATTATTTTAGAAGAAGAAATTACTGAATTAAATGGCTCCCATTTAATCATTTTTCTATCCATTATGCACTATGCCCTCCAATCTTTTTATTTCTTTCAATTATAGTTGAGTCTTTTAATAGCGAAGATGCATTTAAAATGCTATTTTTGCCATACTTCCTTTTTACATCATCTAAAGCATTATTAATATTTTCTTTTTTTTCTATGTTTGTTTCGTCAAAAAGACTTAATTGTCTACTTTCTTTTTTTTCTAAATTACCAAGAACAATACTTACTTTTCTAATTGGCATATTATCTTCATAATATTTATCAAAAATCATTAAAGCATATTTGTAAATTAGTTCTTTTGAATCGGTACCAATTTCTAACTTTATTGAATGATAAAAACCGCCTGTTTCTTCTTTACTATATCCTATTCCAAAACCAATAAGACGGGTTAGTTTATGTTTATTGCGAAGTGAAAAAGTTAAAACATCAATCATTTCTGATATAATGATTTTAATATTATCTTTATTATAATCTTTATAAAGAATTTGAGAGTGACTTATTGATTTAGATTTAGTTGGAATTTTATAATCACTAATAACACTTAAATCAATCCCATTAGCATGATTCCATAATTCTTCACCAATTATTCCGAATTTATCTTTTAAAATATATTTATTATAATTTGCTAAGTCACCAACACTATAAATACCTAATTTATTTAAATTGTATTCCATTCTTTTACCAATTCCCCACATTTCAGAAAGCGGATAAATATTCCATAATTTGGTTTTAACATCATTCGTAGTCCATTTAGCAATACCATTTTTGTATTTTTTCGCTTCAGTATCCATAGCAACTTTAGCTAAAAGTAAATTTGGTCCAATACCACAAGTTGCAGTAAGATGAGTTTTTTGATAGATAGTGTTTAATATATCTTTAGCAAGTTCATAATCGGTTTTATTGTATAGTTTTAAGTAATGAGTTACATCTAAAAAGCACTCATCAATGGAATAAATATGTAAATCTTCTTTGGAAATATAGTCTAAGTAAATAGATACTACTTCTTCAGATTTTTTTATATAAAGATTCATACGAGGAGGAACTTTGATATATTTAATGTTTTTAGGAATATCATAGATTCTTGTTCGACCTTTAATACCATATTTTTTTAAGGCTGGAGTTACTGCTAAGGTAATGGCCCCTTTATTATTACTGGCAACCACTAATGGAGTTGTAAAGGGATCTAGGTTTCTTGCTACACACT
Source organism: uncultured Mycoplasma sp. (assembly GCA_964545135.1). GTDB lineage: Bacteria > Bacillota_I > Bacilli_A > RF39 > UBA660 > SIG200. The sequence goes on from CAZJEY010000030.1 coordinate 2,569, forward strand.
CACATGATGCGAAGAAACTTTTTAAATCGATGCATAGAATATGTCTTTCTTCATTAGCCATAAAAAACCTCCAAACAAACGTTTCTATAACCATTTTAATACAAAGCTTTAAAAAAAACAATTCCATATTATGGAATATTTGAAATTTATGATTAATTCATATATAATTAAATTATGAAAAAAGTATTAATTAAAGTTATTAAAATATATCAAAAAATGCCTTTACAAACTCATTTAAAATGTAAGTATATTCCTAGATGTTCTGATTATGGAATAATTGCCATAGAAAAGTATGGGGCAATAAAGGGAAGTTTACTTACATTAAAAAGAATATTAAAATGTAATCCATTTAGTAAAGGTGGGATTGATTTAGTACCGAATAAGAATAAGAAGACTAATAGTTAAATAAAGTTGCAAACAGCAAAAAAAGGTGTTAGAATAAATATTGTAAATCAATTATGAAAAACACGATTATTAAATGATTGTTTAAAGAGAGTTAGTGCATGGTGGAAACTAATAACTAGTTTAATAATTACTATTTTCTAGAGAGACTAATCATCTCCGGTTAATGCCGTTATAATAATTAAGATAATTTAAGGATGGTACCGTGCTTTATGCACTCCTTTAGCCATCCTTTTTTTATTAAAAGAAAGAGGGAAAATTATGAAAGACATTTTACATGACGAAAAATTAAATACTTTAAACCATAGTTGTGCTCATTTACTTGCGCAAGCTGTAAAACATTTATATCCAGATGCTAAATTTTGGGTAGGGCCTGTTATCGAAGAAGGTTTTTACTACGATATTGATTTAGGTGATAAGACACTTACTAATGAAGATTTACCGATAATTGAACGGGAAATGAAAAAAATTAGTAAAGATGGTAAAAGAATTATTAGGCAAGAACTTACTAAAAGTGAAGCTTTAGAAAAATTTAAAGATGATGAATATAAAATTGATTTGATTAATCGAATGGACGAAGATAATACAATAATTACTTGTTATTCCCAAGGAGATTTTACTGATCTTTGTCGTGGTCCTCACGTTGAGTGTGTTAAAGAAATAAAGCATTTTAAATTACTTAAGTTTAGCGGTGCTTATTGGAAAGGTGACGCTAAAAATAAAATGTTACAAAGAATTTATGGGGTTTGTTTTGAAACCAAAGAAGATTTGGAAGAACATTTAAAATTGCTAGAAGAAGCTGCAATGCGTGATCATCGAAAGATTGGTAAAAACTTAGATATTTTTATGTCACATGATTTAGTTGGTAAAGGGATGCCTTTATGGCTGCCAAATGGTGCAATTGTAAGGAAACAATTAGAAAATTATATTTACGAAAAAGAACAAAAGCTTGGTTATAAGCATGTTTATACTCCATGTGTAGGAACAGTTGATTTATATAAGACAAGTGGACATTGGGAACATTATAAAGAAAATATGTTTCCCCGAATGAAAGTCGACGATGAAGAATTTGTACTTCGGCCAATGAATTGTCCTCATCATATGTTAATTTATGGTAATGATATTCATTCTTATCGTGATTTACCTATTAGAATTGGGGAATTTGCAACTGATTTTAGATATGAAGCAAGTGGTGCAGTTAAAGGCCTAGAAAGAGTACGTTGCATGTGCCAAAACGATGCTCATTTATTTGTTACCAAAGAACAAATAGGTGAAGAATTTAAAAAAGTTGTTGGTTTAATCCTTGATGTCTATAAGGATTTTGGTATTAAAAATTATAAATTCAGATTATCTTTAAGAGATCCAGAGGATACTGAAAAGTATTATCCTGATGATGAAATGTGGAATGAAGCAGAAAATAAATTAAGAGAAGTATTAAATGAGTACAATATACCTTATTTTGAGGCAGTTGGTGAAGCAGCTTTTTATGGACCTAAACTTGATGTAGAAGTAAAACCAGCAGTTGGTCCTGAAGTAACACTTTCTACTTGTCAATTAGATTTCCTACTTCCAAGAAGATTTGATTTATCTTATATCGATAGTGAGGGAAATAAGCAAACACCAGTAGTAATACATCGTGCTATTTTTGGTACATTTGATAGATTTACCGCATTTATTTTAGAAGAAACAAAGGGATTGTTACCACTTTGGTTAGCGCCCGTTCAAATTAATATAATACCTGTTAATAATGAATATCATTTGGACTATGCAAACAATTTATTTGATAAGTTAAAAGAATTAAATATAAGAGTAGAATTAGACGCAAGAGAAGAAAAATTAGGTTATAAGATGCGTGAATCTGTGCTGAAAAAAATACCATATGCAGTTATTTTAGGGAATAAAGAAGTAGAAAGTAATATGGTAAGTTATCGTAAATGTGGTAGTGAAGAAACTACTACAATAAACAAAGACGAATTTATTGAAATGATTACAGAGGAGATAAGAAAACGCCATGGAAAAGAAGATTAGTTTAGAAGATGTAACATTTCATATGTATGATGCCAATAATCCTCTTCATCAAGAATTTTTAAAAGAATTTGCTAAAGATGAGTTAACTAATAAATATTTTGAAGATTGGCAAGATTTAGTTTATAGTTCGATGGATTCAGAAAATGATGCAGAATTTGCATATATAGTAGAAATCGATAATAATCTAGTTGGACTATTTACTTTAACTTTTCAAGATTTAGACAATAAAAATGTAGTTTTCTCTCAAGGAATTTTGCCAAAGTATCGTGGTAATAATTATGCATCGTTAATAAGAAATAATGTTATTGAATATTTAAAAAGTATTGGCGTAGAAAACATGGTAGCTTATGTGCGATTAGCTAATGAAAATATAATCAGAAATTTCTTTAAAAATGGTTTTAGACTCGAAAGAGTAGGAAGTACTGATTTATATCAAGTTACATATTTAGAAAAGGAAAATAAAAATGTTAGATAATTTTAGAATGAATGGTATAAAATTTATTAAATATAATCCTTTAAACGAAGAACACTTTGTTTATTTACAAGAATTTGCAATAGACGAAAATAAGCATAATTATTATCCAGGGTGGCAATATTTCTTAAGCGATTATATTAATAATAATACAAATGGTAAAGATATAGTATATTTACTTAAAACTAATGAAAATTTTATAGGAATTTGTACGGTGGACTTAGATGAAGAAGATAGAGCAGTAATTGCAGTTGGTTTATTAAGCAAATGTAATCCCTTACTTTACAATCAAGTTAGAGGTACTATTGTGAAATATTTGCAGGATAATGGTATTAATGACACTGTCGAATATCTTAAAATTGAGGATAAAAAAGAATTAGAAAATTGGTATAAAAAAGGTTTTAAGGTAACGCCTATTGGAAATTCTAGTTATTTTGAAATTAAGTATCTAGAAGAAAATAAGAATATTAGAAAATAATAGTAAAATTTGCTATTATTTTTTTAACGTTTAGTTATGATTGACAAATTGGTGTAAATATGTTAGCATATTAGAAAATTTTAGTTAAGGGGGTATTTTATGCAAGAAAAATATATAGATGAACTTTTATATTTTATTCATAATGGTATAGTCTTTAAAGATGGAACGATAAAGAAATTTGATATTGTAGATTATTATCAATATTTTGGCGAAAATATATTTGATTTATATAAGAAATATTATAATAATGATAATGTACGTAGTAATTTGCGAAAATTTATTATTGAAAATTTAGGACATATTTGTTTTA
>CAZJEY010000031.1:0-6190 GCA_964545135.1 uncultured Mycoplasma sp.
AAAACTTTTCAAAGTTTCTTAAATTTGTTATCATTAAAGGGGTGAATTAATATGGGATTATTTAATAAATTTAAAAATATTTTAAATAAGAATGTAACTAGAGAAGAAAAGGAAAAATTGGATATTTATGATAAAGGTTTAGAAAAGACAAGAAAAGAATTTGTATCCAAATTAAGTTTATTAGGTATTAAGTATACTAAAATAGATGAAGAATATTATGAAGAATTAGAACAACTATTAATAATGGCTGATATTGGCGTAAATACTGTTATGAATTTTATGGACAAGTTACGAAAAAGAGTAAAAGAAGAAAATATTAATAGTACAAAAGAATTAACAGAAGTTATTATTGATGAATTATTAATAATATATGTAAATGGTGATAATTTATCAGATAAAATTAATTTTCAAGAAGAAGGACCTACTGTAATATTAATGGTTGGAGTAAATGGTGTTGGTAAAACAACAACTATAGCTAAACTTGCTTATAAGTATATTAATGAAGGAAAAAAAGTAATGATGATTGCTGCTGATACATTTAGAGCTGGAGCAATTCCTCAACTTGAAGAGTGGTCAAAAAGAACTGGCTCATTATTTTATGGCAAAGAAGGTGTAGATCCTTCAAGTGTAATATTTGATGGTTTAGAGATTGCTAAAAAGGAAAATGCTGATATTGTATTAATTGATACAGCTGGAAGATTACAAAATAAAGTTAATTTAATGAAAGAATTAGAGAAAATTAATAAGGTAATAGGTACAATTATTGCTAATGCTCCCCATGAAACGCTTTTAGTAATTGATGCTTCTACTGGTCAAAATGGTATTATGCAAGCACTTGCTTTTAAAGAAATAACAAATATAACAGGAATTGTATTGACTAAGTTAGATGGAACTAGTAAAGGTGGTATTGTTTTAGCAATTAAAGAAGAAGTAGATATACCTGTTAAATTTATCGGCCTTGGTGAAAAAATGACTGATTTAAAACCATTTGATATTGAAAGTTATATATATGGTTTATTTAAGGATATGATGTAATGGAAAAGTTTGTTTACTATAATAATTTGTTCTTAATATATAAAGATTTTATAAAAGAAAGTAATCAAGAAGTATTTGATTTATATTATGGTGATAATTTATCTATGCAAGAAATTGCCGATTTAAAAAAATTGAGCCGAAGTAGAATTGGGGCAATTATTAAGCAAGCCGAAAAAAGGCTAGATTATTTAGAAAAAAATTGTAATTTGTATGAATTAAAATGTAGATTACAAGAATTATTAAATATAGAAGATATTACTGAAATAAAGAAAGGAATAAAAGAAATAATAGGTGAAGAATAATGGAAGATATTAAAGAATTAATAACTATTGATGATATAGATAAATTAGATGTGCGAGTAGGAGAGATACTAGAAGTAATAGATGTACCAAGTTCTAATAAATTAGTTAAATTAGTTGTGGATTTTGGTAACTTTCAAAGAAATATTTTAGTAGGTTTTAAAACAGAAAGAGAAAATCCGAAAGAAGTAGAAGGGAAGCAAGCCTTATTTATTGTAAATTTAGCACCAAAAAAGATGGCTGGCGAAATATCCGAAGGGATGATTTTTGATATAGGCTTTAATAGTGGTATAATTCCTGTTCTTGCTGTTCCGGAAAAGAAAGTACCAAATGGTACTAAAGTTGGTTAAAATTATAGACAATTTTTACTTTTGGCTTTATAATGAATTAGAAGGATAGTGATTAGGATGAATTTACATGATACTTTGAAAAAAAATAAGAATAAAAGAAATATTCAAATTGGCATAATTGCTGTAATAGGAATTAGTTTATTGGTTATTTTAAGTGTTACATTTGCTTATTTTAGCGTCGTGGCAGACCAAAATAACAAGGATAATAATACAGCAACAGCTATAATTAATGAATAAAAAGTAAGGAACTAAAGTTCCTTTTATTATCAAATAAAGAAGGTGACTAAAAATGTTTGAATACATGGGAGATAGATTAAGTAATGCAATAAAAAATATTAAAAAAATGGGTAAAATTACAGAAGATAATATAAATGACGCTATGAAAGAAATTCGAATGGCTCTTTTAGAAGCGGATGTTAATTATACTGTAGTTAAAGAATTTATTAATAATGTTAAAGAAAAAGCTTTAGGTACACAAATTGACAAAAGCTTAAGGCCTGACGAAGTATTTATAAAAATTGTAAAAGATGAATTAGTTAAATTATTAGGTGAAAAATATGAACCTTTAGAAGTAAATGGTAATCCTACTATTATTATGTTAGTGGGACTTCAAGGTAGTGGTAAAACAACAAGCGCTGCAAAGATAGCTAACTATGTTAGAAAAAAGCATAATAAAAAGCCACTTCTAGTAGCGTGTGATGTTTATCGACCTGCAGCAATCAATCAACTTGAAGAATTAGGAAAGAGTTTGAATGTTGATGTTTACAAGGAAGATAGTAAAGATGTTTTAAATATAGCTAAAAATGGTATAAATTATGCTAAAGAAAATAATTTAGATTATATTATTATAGATACAGCGGGAAGATTACAAATTGATACAGAATTAATGGCAGAATTACATAATCTTAGTAGTACTATTAATCCCAATGAAATAATTTTAGTTATTGATGCTGCTATGGGGCAAGATGCAATTAACGTCATAACCGGTTTTAATGATCAATTATCTTTGACAGGTTGTATATTAACTAAAATGGATGGTAATACCAAAGGTGGTGTAGCTCTTTCTTTAAGGCATTTGACAAATGTTCCTATAAAATTTGTTGGTGATTCTGAAAAATTAGATGGATTAAGTGAATTTTATCCCGAAAGAATGGCAGAAAGAATTTTAGACATGGGTGATATCTTATCAATCGCTGAAAAAGTTGAAGCTGTAATTGATGAAGAAGAAGCAATGAATCAAGCAAAAAGAATGCAAAAAGGCACATTTGACTTAGAAGACTTTTTAAGCACTTTAAAACAAATAAAAAAATTAGGGCCACTAGAAAATATTATTAAAATGCTTCCTCAAGCAAGGAAGATGGGGTTAAATAATGTCAATGTTAATCCTAAAGATATGGCCCATGTAGAAGCTATTATACTATCAATGACTCCATATGAAAGAAGACATCCTGAAGTATTAAAAGCTAGTAGAAAGCAAAGAATTGCTAAAGGTAGTGGCAGAAGTGTTGAGGAAGTTAATCGTTTATTAAATCAATTTGAACAAATGAAAAAAATAATGAAACAAGTAAGTAATGGGAATATGAAATTACCATTTTAAATAAAAAAAATCAGTATAAACTGATTTAATTTATAAAATGGTGTCCCCGAAGTGATTCGAACACTTGACCGTACGCTTAGAAGGCGTATGCTCTATCCAGCTGAGCTACGGGGACATAACTCACACTTGTAAATTGATTATACAACAATAATTGTTAATTTTCAATGATTTTTTATAAAAAAGTAAGTAAATAAGAGAAATATGAATTGAAATGAGTGTTAAAATGAAACAAGTAATAATAATTTTTAAATATATAATGTCCTCTGGTTTATCTTTTATTATAGATATTAGTATTTTTGGGCTAATAAATACTATATTTAAAAATATAATTCTTGCAACTATAATAGCAAGAATTATATCATCTTTAGTTAATTATATAATAAATAGAAACGTAGTATTTAAATCTAATTTAAGTAGAAGAAAAACAATTATTCAGTATTATACTTTAGTTTTAGTCCAAATGCTTATCTCTGCGTTTAGTGTTGACTTTATATTTTCTATAATTAAATTTAATCCCACAATTATTAAAATAATGGTTGATAGTATTATTTTTGTTGTAAACTTTTTAATTCAAAAATATCTTATTTTTAAAAATAGTTAAATGTTAAAGGCATCTATTAATAAATCATCTACATAAAAGATAGTTTGATTTATATTATAAGTATCGCGTATCGATAGGGCAATTGAGTATTTTACTTCTTCTGTTATTTGGTTATTATCTAAAGAAAGAATATTATTATTAAAACTTAAAGATATCGAATTTTCTAATATTTCATAATTTAATAATTCAGTATTACTAGCTAGAAAACTAATAAGATTAGTCTTATAAGTGGGGCTAGTTTTTAATTTTTCAATAATAATTTCAACTTTTTCTTTATCGTTATTTGCTATACTAGTAACTGGTACATAATAATAAGAATTATCTATTTTACTTAAATAATATGTTGTTGTTTTATCGGTTTCTTTTAAACTCTTTATATCATAAGTTTTATTTATACCAATATTTTTATCTAAAATAATAGCAACATTTTTCCCGGAATTAGGTAGTTTAGTAAGATTTTCACCTTCAACAAATATCATTATTTTTTTAATGCCTTTAATTTCTAATAGGGAGTAAACAATAGCTTCAAGCATTTTTTCTTCGTTTCCTTTTTCAATATTTAATAATTCCTTAGAAAAATTTATTTTAAGTAAATCATCTTCAAGACTTTTGTTTAATACTTTAGTATTTTTAGGAATAATAGCATTGAATCCGTTAGGTAAATAATAATCATTTTTATCACTTATAGTTAAATTTTCAATTACATAATCTACTAATTCTAATGTTTCATTAGTCTTTTTTATTATATTATATCTTGCTACATAATTATTATTATCAATTAAATAAATTGGTTGGACCTTTGGCGTAGTATAAGTTAATGTTGTTTTAAAATCATAACTAGTTTTATTTGGGAATAAACAAATAATTAAAAGTATAATAAGCGCTAAAGAAGATATAATTAGCTTTTTTAAAGCCATCTTTTTAAGCATAAACATCACCTAATTAATTATATTAAAGTAAAATAAAAAAAGTCCAAAAGGACTTCAATTTATAAACTAATTTCCCCTAATTTTAAAAGTTCTACTACTGCTTGTGCTCGACCTTTTACTCCTAATTTTTGCATTGTATTAGATATGTGATTTCTAACTGTTTTTTCACTTATATTAAGAATTTGTGCTATTTCTTTAGTAGATTTATTTAGTACTAATAATTCAAATACTTCATGTTCTCGCTCTGTAAGTATTCCTTTTTTCATTTCAACCTCCATTCACGCTTCATAGTATTTTATGACGATGAATGGCTTATGTTGTAGGTTTTTATTTTAATTTTATTGGATAATCTGTTTTTCCTAATATATAATCAATAGAATAATTATATTTTTTAGCAACTTCATAAATAAGTAGGGTAGATATTAGAAACTTTTTACATTCATATCCTGTCCATGCGCTTCTTGAGGTATTTAATATTTTTGAAATTTCCATTTGAGTTAAATTATTTTCTTTTCTTAAATTTTTTAATCTTTCGCCAGCTATTTCAATATTTATTTCATCTAATTCATTATCATATCTTTTAACGTCAGTTAAGCCAAGTGCATAATCAAGAGAAATATTAAAATAATTACATAAAGTATTTAGATGTTTAAGTGGTATTGTGTCTCGACATGTTTCATAAGATGCATATGTTGATCTTTTTATACCAATAATATTTGCCACATCTTTTTGTTTTAAATCTTTTTCTTCTCTAATGTTTTTAATTCTTTCCATACCATCACTTCCAAAATAATTATAAATTAATTAAAATTTAAACTCTTAATATGTGTATATATTTGGACAAAATGATTTATTTTTGGTACTTAACTGTTATATACATTTCATCTGTATATTCTTCTTGAATAGATCTGATAATATTGTTGGCACTTGCCGCATCATGGCTATCACTAGCAATGGTAACGCTGATAGAATTATCATTGATTTTAATAAATGAATTTAGTTTAAATTCTTTTTTTAATTTATCTTTTAGTTTTTGCTCCATACCAATTGAATTATTAAGTTTTTGCATATTTTCATAAGCAACATTTTTTTCTTCAGCAGTTGCACTACTATCTAAAAGAATGTCTTGATATTCTTCCATTAGAGCTTGTTTTTCTTCATCATCTTCAACTTCAAGTGAAACTAAAACATCTGATTCAGTAATTTCCATGACGTTTTGACTGGAATTTTTGCTACCATCACTTTTTAGTGCCGTAATAACTTCATCATCAATACTTACATAATATATACCTAGTACTAGTATTAACGAAAATAGTGTAACAAACCATAAATTTTGTTTATTAATCATAAATTCATCTCCTTATATCAAAACTATATGT
>CAZJEY010000032.1:0-6153 GCA_964545135.1 uncultured Mycoplasma sp.
AATGTATATAAAAAGGTAATAATGCTTACTTTTAATAATTTATTAAAATAGTTTCCAGTTAATTTGTTACTATAATAAAAAATAGAAAATACAGTAATAAAAGAATATTGGAAACCAACATCATAAATATTAAAAGGATTAATAAATAATAATATAAGAAATGTAAAGAATAATATTTTTAAATTTGACATTTTAATACCTAATAATTCAAATAAATATGCTATTGTATAAAATATTATTGATCTTAATATCGAAATAGGAAAAGATACAAAAAATGCATACAACCATAATATAGCAGTAATTAAAGCTTTCTTTTTTCGCCAACTAATAATTTTATCTAAAATATAAATAAATACTCCTACATGCATTCCAGATATAGCAAATAAATGAACTACGCCATTGTTTAGATACATATTATAATTGTCACTATCTAAATAACTTTTATTTCCTAAAATAAACAAATTTAAATACTCATTTACCTTATTAGGAGTGTTTATTTTTTCATACATTTTATTTTTAATCATATAAAATATATTTTTGCTTTTCTGATATGAATAATCTTTAATTGTAAATGTATAATAAATATTCTTGTTATATAAATATTTTTTATAATTAAAGGTATTTGGAATAGTATTATTAGTGGGTTTATTCATTTTGCCATGAATTGTTATCTTACTACCGATTAGACTTTTAACTTGAGGTAATTCATCTTCGTAATAATAGTTAGCAATTATTTTTTCTTCTGCTTTTATCTCAAGAACAAGTTTATTATTTTTTAACCTATAATTAGTAACTATTCCTGTTATTTTAGTTTCAGTACCATTATACACACTATTATACTTTATTATTTTAGTAAAAATTAAAACATATAAAAAAAGAAAACAAATAATAATTAAGTATGTCTTCTTAGATAGTAATATTGTTTTTAATTTTTTCAAAAGCTGCATCTCCAATACCACTAACATTTTTTATTTCTTCGATACTTTTAAAACCTCCATTATTATTTCGATATTCTATAATACTTAATGCTTTACTTTCACCTACACCGCTTAAAGTCATTAATTCTTCTAGGGTAGCAGTATTTATATTTATAATTTTATTATCTTGTACTGTACTCTCAGTATTATTAGTTTCAGTACCACTAGTTATAATTGAAGCATTTCCAAGACAGTTATCAATATTATAATCGTTAGAACTACACTCAATTTGTTTATTTTCATTTTCTTTTTTAACTAAATTACTATATTCGCTTTTACTATAAACATATATTACAAGTTCATCACTGACTTTTTTACTTAAATTAATATTTTTAGTATAAGCATTTTTAGTAAAACCTCCTGCTAATTTAATCACGTCATTAACAATATTATTATTATTTATTTCATATACACCAGGATTTTTGACACTCCCTTTCACATCGACATAATATTTTTCTAAAACTTCTTTTGATTCACACTCTTTACATAAAGGACAGTCTAAAGAAGTATTTAAATAGTATAAATATATCGATAAACCAATTAGAAAAACTATAATACTACTTAATATAATAATAACTAAATTATTAAAAATGAATTCTTTTATTTTTTCCATAATAATTTCCTCCTCTACCCTTTATATAGAAGAGATAATTAGTATTTCCTTTATTTTTGACAAAAAGGTACAAAATAAGAAAAAATTCTTACTTTATAGTAAGACTTTTATTATTAAGATGATAGTTTTTTTAGTTCCATTTTATATTCTGTATTTTTATTTTCTATTGAAACTCTTAAAACAAAGAATAACATTATTAAAATATTCATTGTATGACTTCCTCCATAAGATAAAAGTGGTAAAGGTACACCAGTAAGAGGCCATAAACCTAAAACACCACATAAATTTATTATTACATGAAGGGCAATATACCAAAATGTTCCGTAGCAAACAATTGAATTACGTAAATTATGAGAACACTTAGCTATTTTTAATATTCTATACAGAAGTACAGCATATGCTAGTACAACTAATATACCGGTTACCATTCCTAATTCTTCAACAATAATAGCAAATATAAAATCAGTATGGCTTTCTGGTAAATACAAATATTTTTGAGTACTATTACCAATACCTACACCAAAAAGTCCCCCATTATTAATTGCAATAAAGCCATTACAAACTTGATAACCCGAGTCTTCCATATATCTCGTACATGGTTCCTTATAATTAAGCCTTGCCAATTGTTCTTCATTAAATAGTTTATCTTTTTGAGATATAACTATAACCAATAAGATTATTATTAATACACTACTAATCTTAATTAATTTCATAATATTATTTTTACTAATTGGTACGCTGATAAATATAAAGAAAGTAATACCAGCAATGATAACTGCACTTCCTAAATCGGGCTGCAAAGCAGTCAAGAAAAATGCTATCGCTGCAAAACAAATTGGAATAAATATTTTATAAATGTTATAGTCTTGCTTTTTTAACAAAGAATTATAGTAGCATGCCAAAAAAATTATTATTAACGATTTTGCAAATTCACTAGGTTGAATACTCATTGGCCCAATGTAAAACCAACTTTGAACATGGTTAGTAATTGTACCATGTACTAATAACAAAGCAAGTACAATATTAATCCCAATGATACCTAGCCAAGATAAAAATTTATATTTACTTGTTGGTATTCTTAAAATAAATATAAATCCAATTATAAATGAAATAATAATAAAAATTAGTTGTTTAATAAAAAAATGCGAACTACTTTGATGATAACGTAAGATAGCTGCAACTGAAGATGAGGAATATACCATTATTAATCCAAATAAGCAAAAAATAATGATTAAAAAAAATAAAGGTTTGTCCATCTTATTTAAATCTTTTTTCATATTCCCACCTACTATAATAATACCATAAACTCTACTAAAATACATTAATTATGAATAAAATTATAAAAAAATAAACTTTTTTATTGTCAAAAATTGACTATAAAGAGTAAATTATAATAGATACGTAAAGGAGGTATTTATATGTATTATTACGGAAATAGTGGATACTATGGTGGCAACTATGGTCCAACTCCTTGTTATGGTGCTGGTTATGCTGGATATACACCAGGTTATGGCTTAGGAGCTGCCATTTGGATCGTTTTATTTATTTTACTAGTTATTATATTAGGTGCTGGCTTTAATTTTGGCGGTTGTCACCACGGATGTAACAACTAATTTATTTAAAGAAGCAAATGCTTCTTTTTTTGTGTCAATCGTTTTACATCAAATTGACGTTTATAGCAAAATATGATATAATTTTCTTAATTAAGAGGTGATTATAATGCCATATCGATTAGTAGTTGACCAAAAAATAAGAAATACTAAAAACAATCGCTATATTAATATTGATTTTTTAGAAAAAGGTGTTTATTCTTTAGAAGAGATAAATAACTTTACTACCCAATTTATCGATGAATACGATTTTAAAGAATATTTAATAGAAAATCATGTAATTAATATTGGTATGATAGATCTACCAATAAAAATAATCGATGCTAAAAATAATCGAATCAGTTTTGAACCTTTTTATTTAGATTGTGAATATCTTATGAATATAAATAGTATTATTACCTATTTTCAAAATAATATTGATAATAATGTCTTACTTGGTAGATTATATTATAGTTTTGGGAAAAAAACAGATAAGTATACCAATTCGGAAATGGTTCATAGAGAATTAGGTTATTATTACGGCTGTATAAAAAATAATAATTACTATGATCCATATGACAATCGAAACATTTTAGATATAATAGATGAGTATATTACAAAATTATGTAAAAATAATTTTATAAATATTCAGAAAATAGCATCAATGATTATTCAAAATGAAAAAAAGAATATGGAAAATGAAAACAATAATGACGATATTAAAAGATTAGAGCATTTAAGGATTTTATTGGAAAATAATGATTTTGCTGAAGAAAAAGAAGCAAAAATATTAAATAAAGAATATGAAATGCTATTAGAAAAAATGAATTTAGGGGGACAAAGAAAATGACAGTACCAAATATAAAAATATTAGATGAAAAAAATCCAATATTAAGAACAAAAAGTAAAGAAGTAACTTTTCCCTTATCTGATAGCGATAAGCAAACAATAATAGATATTGCCAATTATTTAAAATTAAGTCAAATAAAAGAATATTACGAAAAATATAATTTAAGACCAGGAATGGGACTTGCATTTATTCAATTAGGAATTAAAAAAAGAATATTTGTTATAGTATATGAAAAAGATGATAATGAATTTGAAACTTATGTAGTAATTAATCCTAGACTATTAAGCAATTCCGAGGAATTGGTTTATATTGCTGAAGGTGAAGGATGCTTAAGTGTAAATCGGGAAGTTTGTGGTATAGTACCAAGATATGCCAGAATCAATATTGAATACTATGACGAAGAAGGAAATAAACATATTAAAAGGATGCGTGAAGAACTTAGTGTTGCTTTTCAACATGAAATGGATCACTTAGATGGCATACTTTTTGTAGATAAAATAGATAAAAAGGATCCATATAAAAATATGGATAAGATGCGTGAAATATAGGAGATATTATGAATATTAAATTTAAAAAATGTAAAAATTGTAATGCAATTGTAAAAATTGTTGAAGATTGTAATTGTGAAAATTGTGGTATAACTTGCTGCGGTATAGAAATGGCTCTGATGCCAGTCAATAGTAAAGAAGCTAGTTTTGAAAAACATATACCCACATACGAAATAGAAAATAATAAAATTAAAGTTTCTATTAATCATGTTATGGAAGAAAATCATTATATTAAATGGATTTTACTAACAAACGGATTAGAAGAACATATTAAATATTTAAAGCCAAATGAAATAGCCTATGCAGAATTTGATTACCTAGAAAATGGTATTTTATATGCTTATTGTAATACTCATGGACTTTGGAAAACAGAAATAAATAACGACTTAGCTAATAACTAAGTCGTTTTCTAATTTTACCCCAACTACTTTAGATACACCCTGTTCTTGCATGGTAATTCCATATAAAACATCAGCATATTCCATCATTCTTTTTTTATGTGTTATTAAAATAAATTGGCTATTATCTTTTAGAGTATTTAAGTACTCACCAAACATATCAACATTTACCTCATCTAAGGCAGCTTCTACCTCATCTAAGATAATAAATGGCACTGTACTAACATTTAATATGGCAAATAATAAACAAATTGCAGTAAGTGACTTTTCACCACCAGATAAACTTTGTGTATTATTTAATTTCTTACCTGCAGGTACAGCTATTATTTCAATTCCAGTATTTAAATAATCTTCTGGCATAGTAAGTTTTAACTCACCTTTCCCACCTTTAAAAATAAGTCTAAACACATTAGTAAATTCTTTACTAATTTTTTCAAAAGTAGTTTTAAATTTTTCAACCATGATTTCATCCATTTCTTTAATAATTTCTAATAAATTAGCAATTGAAATTTCTAAATCATTCTTTTGATTAGTTAAAAATTCATAACGTGTATTAAGTCTTTCGTATTCTTTAATGCTGCCAGTATTAACTTCACCTAATTCTTTAATTTCTTTTTTTAATTTAGCAACTTTAGTTCTTGCTAAATCACTTTCAATAGGTAATTCATAGTTATTGATTGCATATTCATAAGTCATATTATATTCTTCATTTAATAACAATAATAAATTATCTAATTTAACATCCATTTTTCCTAAAGTAACTTCATTTTTCGTAAGTTCTGCTTGTAAAGACCTATATTCACTATTACTCTCACTAAATTTCTTTTCTAAATCATTTAACTTATTATTTAAATCAATCTTTATATTTTTATATTCATTTTGCTTAGCAATTTTAACTTCTTTTTTGGTTTCTTGTTCGTTTAATTTATTTAAAATAGTTTCTAAAGTATTATCCAATTTATTATTATTTATATCATCAATACTTTTAATTTCACTTTTAATAGTACTTAATTTCTCTTCATAATCAGTAATATTTTTTTGATTATATTCGATTTCATTTTTTAAGATGTTTAGATTTAAATTTCCATCATTAATTTGATTATACAATAAATTATAATCATAATTAATATTTTTAATTTCTTCATTTAATTTATTAATTATATTAAGATTAGCAGTTA
>CAZJEY010000033.1:0-6142 GCA_964545135.1 uncultured Mycoplasma sp.
TCAGGATGATAATTTTTAACACGTTCATATATTGTTGCAAGCTCAGCAGTAGAGTAAAGTATTCCTCCATCACTTTTTATAATTAACATTGGAGGAATTTCCACTTTGTCATCATCTTCCTTAATATTTATAACCAATGCTCCTTGTGATTCTTCCAATATGTTATTACTTTTTAAATACTCTACTAATTCAGGGACATATATTTCCTCATCACTTTCACCATTATATAAATCAAATTTAGCATTAAGTATGTCATAAATCCTTTTAATTTCGGTTTTAGAAACTTTCATTATTTCTTGCCATAAATCGTATATACCGGGTTCTCTATCTTGTAATCTTTTTGTCATCACTTGTGCTTCATGCAAATAATTTTCATCTTCTTTAGATTTTTGTGAAGCATAAGGATAAATATCTTCTAAATCTTCATTAGTTAAGTTAATAGGTGGATATTCCCCTTTAAAATTTGGATCAAAATATGGTAATTCAGGATGCCTTTTAGATATCTCTAGTATTACTAAACCTAATGGTCTTCCCCAATCGCCTAGATGAGTATCACCAATTGTATCATATCCCATAAATTTTGCTAATCGAGTTAAAGCTTCACCAATATTTGCACTTCTTAAATGACCTACGTGTAAACTTTTTGCAACATTTGCGCCCCCATAGTCTAAAAATATTAATTTATTCTTTTTTGGGTATTCTTTTCTTTCTATATTAGTAAATTCAATTAAAGCCTTATCGCTAATATCCATGTTTATAAATCCTGGACCAGCAACACTTACACATTTAAAAAAATCATCATTTTGTAATTTATTTACAAGTTCATTAGCTATTTCAATAGGATTTTTACCATATTTTTTTGCTAAGCTCATTATACCATTATACTGATATTCAGCTAAATCTCTTCGGTTAGATTCGTTAACTTGGACATTATCAACAACATATCCACATTCTGCTAAACTATTTTTAATTTTTTCTTCAATTAATTCATAAAAATCTTTCATACAATCACCTGATAACTTATTTTATCATGATATAACGAAGAAAACAATTATTATTCTTCTTCAAAATAAAGATAGCAATCTACCGAACTATCGAATTTCATTACTATTTGATTGGAAACATCACTATATTCCAAATCATTTTCCTCTTTTAGACCATCTTTATTAATACAACTACTTTTTTCATTTAATTTGTACTCAGTGCCAGGCCAACTTTCATTTGTTTCTAATTTAATATTGTTCTCTTTGTTTTCACTTACTTGTAAAGCCTCATAGTATTCACCTTTATTACCATAACTTTTAATTGCCAGTGAAAGAAACAATATTTCTAATACCATTAAAACTATTATAATTAGAATTCTTTTTTTACTTACTGTATAATACATAATTTCACCTATTATTATTATGGAATAATTGAGATAAAAACATTCAAAAAGCTTTTAAACTATTCTAGTTCAAAAGCTCCAGTTTGCAGTTCATAATATCTACCTTTTTGTTTTAGTAAATCATCGTGATCTCCTCGTTCAATAATTTCACCATGTTCTAAAACCATTATAGCATTAGCATTTCTGATGGTTGATAAGCGATGTGCAATGACAAAAACTGTTCTATTTTTCATTAATTTATCCATACCATCTTGGACAATTTTTTCTGTCCTTGTATCAATTGATGATGTTGCTTCATCCAAAATCATAACCGGTGGATTTACTAAAGCGGCACGCGCAATTGATATTAATTGTTTTTGGCCTTGCGACAATTCACTTCCATTTTCTGTAATTATTGTATCGTAGCCATTTGGCAACATTTTAATAAAATCATGAGCATTAGCCAATTTAGCAGCCTTAATAACATCTTTTTTTGAAACGTTATGATTACCGTAACAAATGTTATCATATATTGTGCCCGTAAACAAATTAACATCCTGTAATACCATACCTAAAGAACATCGTAAATCAGATTTTTTTATGTCATTAATATTAATTCCATCATAAGTAATACTACCAGTTTTAATATCATAAAACCTATTTATTAAATTAGTAATCGTCGTTTTACCAGCGCCCGTTGAACCCACAAAAGCAATCTTTTGACCAGGACGAGCATAAAGTGAAATATCATTTAAAATGATTTTATCATCATTATAACCAAAAGTAACATTATTAAAACGAACTTCACCTTTTAGTAAAATCAATTCGTCATTTTTCTTCCAAGCCCATTTATTAGTATTTTCTTTAACTTCTTTTAACCCATTTTTACTTTCTTTGACGTTAACTAAAGTTATATAGCCACTATCTTTTTCTTCTTCTTCATTTAATAATTCAAATATCCTTTTACTACCGGCAAGCGCTACTATTATAGAATTTAATTGATTACTAACTCGACTAATTGAAGATGTAAAATTCTTACTTAAAGTTAAAAAAGCTAAAATAGTGCCTAAGGTCATCCCCATATAGTCATTAATTGCCATAAATCCCCCAAGAATAGCAATTATTGCATATTGTAAATTACCTAATTGTGTCATTACTGGCATAAATACATTTGAAAATATATGAGCATTAGTTGCATAATAGCAAGTATTTTCGTTTATTTCATTAAATTCTTCAATACTTTTCTTTTCATGATTAAAAACTTTTACTACTTTGGTACCATTAATCATTTCTTCAATATACCCATTTAATTCACCTAAAGTTTGTTGATGATTAACAAAATACTTAGAACTTAAACCAGCCAATTTTTTGGTAATAAATAACATGAATATAACAAATATAATTACTAAAATTGTAAGTAAATATGATTTCATAATCATAAATATTAGTACCGACAAAATGATAGCAAACGATGAAATAATATTAGGTATTCCATTACTAATCATTTGTCTTAATGTATCTGTATCGTTAGTATATTTACTCATTATATCACCATGTGAATTGGTGTCAAAATATCTAATTGGTAATTTTTGCATATGAATAAACATATCATCTCTTATATCTTTTAATGTTTTTTGTGAAACTATAATCATCAAATAATTATATATAAAATCAAATATAACACTTAGACCAAAAACGGAGATAATTTCAACGATGACTGTAGCAAGTTTAGTATAATTATCGGCTTTGCCAATAAAAGGCATAATTGCCTTATCAACAATTTTTCCAAATAAGGTCATTCCATATGCACTTAAAAGTGAGCTCAATAAAATACATATTATAATTATTGTTAATAAAATTTTTCTTTTTTCCGTAATATATTTCAGCAATGATTTAAGAGTATCTTTAGGAATTTCTTTTAGAGACATTTGCATGTGATGTTCATGTTTCATCATTTGCCTCCTTTCTTTTGAGAATTATAGACCTCTTGATATATTTTATTAGTTTTTAATAGGTTTTTTGGCGTATCAAAAGCATTTACTTTACCATTATCTAAAACTATAATTTTGTCAGCATTTTCTACGCTTGCAATCCTTTGAGCTATTACAATTTTGGTTACATCTGGCATATAATTTTTAAGACTCTCTCTAATCAAATGATCAGTTTTAGTATCCACAGCACTTGTAGAATCATCCATAATTAAAATCTTAGGTTTTTTTAGAAGCGCTCTTGCAATACATAATCTTTGCTTTTGACCACCACTAACATTGGTTCCACCTTGGCTGATATTAGTTTCAAATTTTTCTGGTAAACTTTCAATAAAATCTAAAATATTTGCCATTTTGCATGCATTCTTAATTTCCTCCATGCTCGCATTTTCATCACCCCATTTTAAATTATCTAAAATAGTACCCGAAAACAAAACATTTTTTTGCAATACTATACTTACATTATCCCTTAATACTTCTAAGTCATAATCCTTAACGTTATTTCCAGCAACTAATAATTCTCCTTTTGACACATCATATAATCTTGGAATTAAATTTACAAGCGAACTTTTACTAGAACCTGTTCCCCCTATAATTCCAATAAATTCTCCCGAATTTATTTTCAAATTAACATTATGTAAAATATCCTTCTCACTTGAATCTGAATATTTAAAACTGACATTTTTAAATTCGACATTTCCATTTTCTAATAACATTAAAGGATTAGGGCAATTCTTTATATCAGGTTCTTCATTTAAAACTTCAACTATTCTTTCAGCTGAACTTCTCGCCATACTTAACATTACTAAAATCATCGATACCATCATTAAACTGTTTAATATCATTGCGGCATAAGTTAAACAGGCATTCAAATCGCCAGTAGTCATTGCAACTTCATTTGTACTAATTATTAGTCGCCCTCCAATCCAACAAATAAGAATAAATGCAATATAAATTGCTGATTGCATAAGCGGACTATTAAAAGTTAAAATTTTTTCTGCTTTACTAAAATTTGAATATATTTCCTTAGATACATTCTTAAACTTAGTAATTTCATATTGTTCGTTATTAAAAGATTTAACAACCCGAATACCTTCAATATTTTCTTCAACAACATTATTTAGCTTATCATAAGTTTTAAAAGTTTTACTAAATAAAGGATATGCTTTGCTAATAATTAAGTATAAGCCAAAAATGAGAATAGGAATAATAACTATAAAAATAGAAGATATTCTAGTATTAATCTTGATGATGGCAATTATACTAAAGACAAACATTAATGGCGCTCTTACAGCAACTCTTATAATCATTTGAAAAGCATTTTGAACATTGGTTGTATCAGTTGTAATTCTTGTTATTAAACTAGAAGTAGAAAATTTATCAATATTACTAAAAGAAAAATCATTTACTTTTTTAAAAATATCATTTCGTAAATTTTTAGCAAATCCACTACTAGCAATAGATGCGCTTTTTCCTGATAAATATCCAAAATATAAAGCAACTATAGCACAAATAACAAGAATAAATCCATATAAAGCAATATTTTTTATATTGCCATAATTAATCCCTTTATCAACTAATAATCCCATTACAATAGGTATTAAAACATCCAAGATAATTTCTATTATCACAAAAAATGAAGTTTTAATAGCTTCTGTTTTATATTCTCTTACGGATTTAGATAATTTTTTTATCATATTATTCTCCTTTAATATGCTTAATAATTATAACAAATACAGAAATTATAGTAAATAGCTGAACTAATTTTAAAAATAAAAAAGTTAAATAAATAAGTATTATTTAACTTCAACAACTTTTGTTTTAGATAATAAATCATGTAATGATCTTTTATCTTTTCTGGCTAAAGCAAATTCAAAATCAATAAAACCTAATAAAATATTTATTATTGATATTGAAGAAATAATAATTTCTAGATTACTCGTTATAATATGTGGCACAATAATACAAGCAACAATACAAAATATACCATTAAATCCAAATATATACATTGGCAGTATTCTTAATATCATCAAGTGTATTGGCACATTTTCATTATCAATTCCTACGACACGTACCTTCATAAGTTTTTTTCCAATCGTTTGACCTTTATTATACTTTTGAAAAATACCAAAGTAAGCAATTAAAGTAACCAAAGAAATAACATAATTACTTGTACCATATTTATATAATTTTACCGTCAATGATTCAGCACTTTTATTAAACTCTTCAATCTTGATATCGCCATCAATATAGTCTTTATATACTTCTGAATACTTTTCACTTGTAGCTACGAATTCATCATAATGAGGATTTAAAAATCTTATATTAGATATCAAATTACATAAAATAGTTACTATTATTATATCAATAACATAAGCGCCAATCCTAGGAAAAATCAAATTAGTATTTTCTTTCATATTCACCTATATACTCTTATTACTAGTTTCCAATTTAATAGTTAATTCTTTTTCTTTACCATTTCTTAAGACTTTTACATTTATACTATCGCCCACTTTATATTTATATAATTCATATCTTAAGTATGCTCTATTCTCTATCTCTTTTCTATTTATTGCTATTATTATATCATTGGCTTCTATTCCACCTTTTTCGGCTGCTGAATTCTTTTCTACATCTATTACTATTACTCCACTTGTTATCTTATTCTCTACTAAAAATCCATTATATTGCGGATAACTCATTGCACTACTTACATTTATCATACTTATTCCTAAGTATGGATATTCACTCTTTGTCCCATTTATTATTTGTTCTGCTTTCTCTTTTG
>CAZJEY010000034.1:0-6044 GCA_964545135.1 uncultured Mycoplasma sp.
CATCTTTTAGTTAATTCATTTTTATTAGTTACTAAAGTTATTTCTTCACTATCAAAAATATCTCCACTACTTCTTACTGGAGGTTTAATATTTAAATGTCTAGCATCATGACGAGATATTTCTACTTGAGTATACTTACGAAGTGGTCCTACTACTCTCACTTTTTCAATTATTCCATCTTTTGTTTTAATAGTTAATGTTTGATTACTAGCAAATTCCCCTATTTGATTTAATTTATATTTTAAAGTCAATTCTTCATCAAATAAAAAATCATAGTCTTCTTTTGTTAAATGAACATGACGATTACTAACGCCAACTTTTATTTTATATTCCATAATATTTACTCCTAACTATTTAATTATATCAGAATTAATATATTTTTGTAAATTTACAAGGGTATTATTGTATAAGATATCTAATTCTTTTTCATTCATAATTGTATATTTTAAATCAGTTGGTTTTAGGTTATTAAAATGATTTAAAACATTAATTAAATCTTCTTTATAAATATTAATATTACTAATTAATTTAGAATTAATTAATATATTGTCATAATCTTTAATAGATATTTGTTCATCTATGAATTTATTAGCATATACTAAAAAATCATTTTGTTTCATCTTTTTTAGTTTTTCTTTTTCAATATTTAAATTATGATTTTTATAGAAATAATCATTCCAAAAGTAGTCAACATATAAATAAACATAATAACCTAAAACTAAATAGTTATTCATTTTATCTTTATATTCTTTATAAAATCTTTGATAAGAAGGTATTTCATCGTATACATAATGAGTTTTTTGGTGATTTATTTGTATTTTTATATCTTTTACTACATATGAATTATTAATATCTGGTAATATATTACCTATCAAAAATAGTTCTTGATTAGTATCATTTAAATCTAAATCTTTTAATAGTTCTCTAGCTATCTTTATATGAGTTTTCCATGTTGGCATTTATATACCTTCTTTCTTATTAAGATAATTATAATATTATTTTTTATTAAAATAAATAGTTATATGGTAAAATAATAATGGATGTGAAAAAATGAAAAATTTTATGCTAATAGCTCATCGCGGTATTTTTGATAATAAATTAGTTATTGAAAATACTATTCCCGCTTTTCAAAATGCTCTTTTACATAATTTAAACATTGAATTAGATGTTAAGATAACTAAAGATAACCAATTAGTTGTTTTTCATGATGATAACCTCTTACGAATGGCAAATGAAAATATTTTAATTGAAGATTTAACTCTAGAAGAGTTACAATCTTATAAACTACTTAATATTGGTACTATTCCTACTTTAAAAGAAGTATTAAATTTAGTAAATAATAAAGTATTATTAGATATTGAAATTAAAAATACAAATAAGATAGATGAAATAACAAGTATATTAAAAAATGAGTTAAAAGGCTATCATAATTTTACAATTAAGTCTTTTAATCCTAGAATAATAAAAAAATTAAAAAAAGAGTGTCCCTCTTGGATATATGGTCTTATAATAAGTGCCAAGAATAAAAATTTATATAATAAAATATTAATAAATATTTATAAGCCTGATTTTATTAGTGTTGATAAAAAAATAGTTAATAAAAAGTATCTAAAAAAATTTAGTTTAAATCATAATATATCGGTATGGACTATCAAAAATAAAGAAGAATTACTACTAATTAATAATCCTAATTATCAATATATTTGTAATAATTTACCATATGAAAAAAGTATCAATTAGTGATACTTATTTTTCTTTTTCTAAATATATTTTATTTTTAAAAGCTCCTTTAGTTCTTACTTTCTCTTTTCGAATATCTTCAAAATCATCATAGCTTATTCCTTTTAATTCCAAAATTGCTCTTAATACTTCGATAATATCTGCTATTTCTACTATCTCATAGCTTTCTAAATATTCTGCAACTTCTTCAGTGAGTTTTTTATTTAACTCTTGAAAATATTCTTCATCATTTAAAATACGAATTACTGGCTCTGCACCATTTTGCAACATAATTTGTGGTATATTATCTCTTACTAATTTATTATATATTTTACTCATTATTCTCACTCCTAAATTTTAATTTTCCGGCATTAATAAATTTTACTTTATCAATTGTAAATTTTTTAATATTAGTATTACTAGGTAGTTCTTTAACAGTTAAAACCCAATCTTTAATATTAATAAGCACTTTTATATCATTCTTAACGCCTAAATAATTTGGTGATAAATCACTTACTCCTTTAATTAAATAATAATCACCACCAGTTATACAATCTAATAAAGATTCTAACTTACCCATTTTATCTATTCTTGTCAAATTATATAATTCCCAAGGCTCTTTAAAATATTCTTGTAATATTTCTGCATATGAACTTAATTTATTTTTATATTTTTTCTTATCTAATGAAATACGTAATGATAGATGAGGCAATTCTTTTTTTTCATCTAGTAAATAGTCAACTGATATTTCAAAAAAGTTAGCCAGTTGGACCAAATTACTAATATCAGGTATACCATTATCATTTTCCCATTTAGTAATTGCTTGACGAGAAACATTCATCATACTTCCAAGTTCTTCTTGCGTTAAGCCAAACTTTTTTCTTAGTTCTTTTAATTTTTCTCCTAATGTCATATTATTCCTTCCTTTATCTCTATTTTACTATAAAGTATTAATTTTAACAGCAATAATTTTTGACATTTTTGCTACTTTTTGTAGCTTTTATATACTGAGTTATAAAAATATCATCCCATTGTGGATGACATTTTTTAATCAATCATGGTACCTGTGGAGGGACTCGAACCCTCATGGTTTCCCGCTGGATTTTGAGTCCAGTGCGTC
Source organism: uncultured Mycoplasma sp. (assembly GCA_964545135.1). Classification (GTDB taxonomy): domain Bacteria; phylum Bacillota_I; class Bacilli_A; order RF39; family UBA660; genus SIG200. The sequence continues at coordinate 2,840 of CAZJEY010000034.1, forward strand.
TACCTATTCCGCCACACAGGCAAGTTATAAAATGATTATAACATAATCATTTTAACAAAACAAATATTATTTACTAAATAATTCTTTATTTTCTTCTTCAGTATTAAAAATACTTACTTCCGGTAAATCACTTATTGTTGCTAAACCAAAATAATCTAAAAAATATTTTGTTGTTTTATATAAATTAGGTTTTCCTGGTAAATCGCTTTTACCACAAACTTTGATTAAATCTTTACTTAATAATTTTTTAACAATATGAGCGGATTGAATTCCTCTTATTTCATCAATTTGGACTCTAGTAATTGGCTCATTATAAGCAATTATTGCTAACACCTCTAATTGAGCTTGAGATAAAATATTTTCCTTTTCTGTTGCTAATTTTTTATAATAAGATGCATGTTCTTTTTTAGTTGTAAGTTTAAATCTTTCCCCCAAATAACTTATTCTTAAGCCATGAATATCTTTTTCATATTCTTTATTAAGCATGCTAAGTAGTTCTTTTGCTTCTTCAACCGTAATAATTAAAATATTACATATTTCTTCAATTGATAAACCTTCATCACCAACTATAAATAATAAACCTTCTAAACAACCAATTTTATCCATCATTTCACTTCTTTTCTATATAAATATTACTAAAGTTTTTCTCTTGTGTTAAATTAATTTCATTATTCTTACTCATATCCAAAATGGAAAGAAAAGTAACTACAATGTTTTCTTTAGTAAAAAAATCAAATAATTCAGCAAATTCAATCTTACCTTTTTTATTCAAAACTTCTCTTATTTCACAAATTCTTTCTTTAACACTAAGTTCTTTTCTTGTTATTTTAGTAGTAACTGGTTTGGCATAAAATAATCTCTTTTGCATTTCTAGAAAAGCATTAATTAAATCTTCAATACTAACGTCACTATTTAATACTTTATTATCATCAACGTATTCGTTTAAACTTTCTGGAACTTTAGTAAAATATTCCTGACGATTACTTTCTAATTCTTTAAGATCTTCACAAACATTTTTATATTTTTCATATTCAATTAATTTTGCCCTTAAATCTTCTTCAGTATTAATTTCATATTCATCATCATCATTTTCAGTTACTAAATCACTATTTATTAGCATTTTACTTTTTAAGTGTAATAATTCACTTGCCATAACTAAATATTCACTAGATGAATCAATATTATACTTATCTATACTATTAATAAATTCTAAGTATTGTTCTATAATTTCTTTTATATTTACTTCATAAATATTCATTTGATTAACTCTTACTAAATGTAAGAGCAAATCTAATGGACCTTCAAAATCTTTAAGTTGCAAATTCATAGTTTGTCTCCTTATTCACATTTATAACCATATGTTTCCATTTCAAATTTAATAACTTTAGGTACCTCTTTATAACTATAATAATACTTTTCATCTAATTTATCTTTTTCTAATATAGCCATATCGACTTCAATAACTGCCGTAAAACCATTTGTACTATTATTAAAAGATGTATTAACCCCATTAATAACATCATAATTAGCACATTTACTTTGATATTTTGAAAATTCTGAACTATAATTTTGATCTAAAACATTAAAATTATATATTACTTCTTCTTTTACGGTTACCAATTCATCATTTTTAAATGTATATATAATCGTATCATTACCAGATTTACAAGTCATTGTAGCATAGCCTAAATCATTTTTAGTTAAATCTACAACAGGATAATCATTAGTTGTTTTTGATACAAAACTAACATAATAAATATTAGGATTAGTTAATATTACTTTAACTGATTGACTTTTTTTAGCACCCATAGGTTCTAAATCAATTTTAAATCTTTCAATTAAAGTTTTTGACTCATTATAGGTTTCTAAATATAGTAAGTCTTTAGATAAATCTAATGACTTATCCAAAGAGTTTTGGATATTAAAAGATAATTGATTATTAATTAAAGAAAAACTATTTACAATATAATCATCTTTTTTTATTTCTGTATTTTCATTAAATAAAATATATTCTATTTCATTATTACTAGTTGGATTATTATTATTAGGTTTATTATCGGTTTCTTCTTTATTATCTACAATAGTAGGAGAAATTTTCATACCTAACTTATTATTTAAAAAAATTGTAATTTCTGGTAAAAATATAATCGTAAAGATAAACACTATAAAAATTATTAATACTCTTCCTATATTATTTTTCTTTTTCTCTATTTTACCAATAACTTGTGGTTTTAATTCAATATTTTCTACCTCAATTTTTTGATTTTTTTTTGCCATTTTAATCCCTCATTATCTTTTAACAAAATAATTATATCATAAAAAATCTCTTAAAAAAAGCACCAGTTTAACACTTAGTGCTTGAACAACTATTTTTAATACTTTTAATTAAAGTTGTAAATATTTTATTTAATTCTTTTTCTTGGCTCTCAGTTAATTTAGTATAACCATTTTCTTGAGAATCGATTGTGCCAACATGAAAATCTTTTATTTTACCATTTTCAAAAGCTACAACAGTAGGTGCATACAATCTTTTTTCACCAGTCTTATATTTTTTACCTAACTCATCAGTCAATATATAATCAGATAACTCAGAGTCTAATAATTCCAATAATTGATAATAACTATCACTACCTTTTTCTTTTAATTCAACTTTCATACTATCATTCGTAGTATCTTCTACTAGTGCAATTTGAGATCTAATATCTAAAATATCTAAATAATATATTGTAGTTTTATTTTCCTTAGCAACATTAGTTAAGGTAGTTATCATACTACGACACCAAGGACATTTTGCAAAGCCAAAATAAATTACGCCAGTTCCTTCTTTTAAAAGTTCAACAGCTTCCGTATCAGTTACATATTTTATTGTATTATTTTCACTAATAGTAACTGTTGGATAAGTATCATTATTATCATTTACTTTACCATTTAATTCTTCATATTCATTTTTAAATTTAAGAGCATCACTTATACCATTTGCCTTATTTTCTTTTTCATGATTTATTATTGTATAAGCACAAAGTCCTACCACCGTAATTGTTATAAATATAATTATAATTAAAATTATTTTATTTTTTCTATCCATACTATCACTTCCAAGTAAGATTATATCATACTTTTTTTAATTACACTATTTATTTTCTAATTTATTTATAGTTTTATTTTTTAAATATATTTTATTTTTAACTCTTTTTCTCGTATTACC
>CAZJEY010000035.1:0-6029 GCA_964545135.1 uncultured Mycoplasma sp.
GTCAATAAAAATATTAGAAGGATTAGAGGCAGTACGTAAAAGACCAGGGATGTATATTGGTAGCACAGATAAAAGAGGTATGCATCATTTAGTATGGGAAATTGTTGATAATGCTATAGATGAAGTCATCAATGGTTATGGTGATACTATTAAGGTAACAATTAATAAGGATGGCAGTATTACTGTTGCTGACAATGGACGTGGAGTACCTATCGGAATGCACGAAAGTGGTAAATCTACTCCTGAAGTAATATATACTGTTTTACATGCTGGTGGAAAATTTTCTAGTGATGGTTACAAAGTTAGTGGAGGACTTCATGGTGTAGGAGCATCAGTTGTAAATGCTTTATCAAGTTATATGGATGTTACAATTTTCCGTGATGGTATTATAAGTAATATTAAGTTTGAAAATGGTGGCTTAGTAAAAGAACCATTAAAAAAGATTGGTGAAACAAAAAAAACAGGAACAATAGTAACTTTTATGCCCAATCCTGATATATTTAAAAATTGTCAATTCTCTTATACTACTATAAGAGAAAGATTGCAAGAAGATGCCTTTTTGTTATCTGGTTTGAAAGTAGAAGTAAATGATATTGAAGATGATAAACATGAAACTTTTTGTTATGAAAATGGCTTGAATAGTTTTGTAGAGTATATTAATGAAGATAAAACAACTCTACATAATGTGTTTTCTTTTAGTGGAAAAAGAAATAATATGGAAATATCAATTGCGCTTCAATATACTAATACTTATAATGAGAATATTTTGTCTTTTGTTAATAATGTTAAAACTGTAGATGGTGGTTCTCATGAAGTTGGCTTTAAAACTGGTATTACTAAGGCATTTAATGATTATATAAAAGACAATAAATTATTTAAAGGAACAACTTTAGATGGAACTGATGTAAGAGAAGGGCTCACTGCTGTTATTAATCTAAAGATTCCCGAAAATCTTTTACAATTTGAAGGACAAACTAAAGGAAAATTAGGAACACCGCAAGCTAAAAGTGCTACTGAAGCTATAACTTATGAACAAGTAAAATTTTTCTTAGAAGAAAATAGAGAAATATCATTAAATATTTTAGAGAAAGCCAATAAAAGTAAAGAGGCTAGGGAAGCAGCAAGAAAAGCAAGAGAATTAGCAAGAAATGGTAAAAATAAAAATAAAATTGAAAAAAATCTATCTGGTAAACTAGCACCAGCTCATAGTAAAAATCCAAAGGTAAATGAATTATTTTTAGTCGAAGGTGATAGTGCCGGTGGTAGTGCTAAAAGTGGTAGAGATCGTAAATTTCAAGCGATACTTCCTTTACGTGGTAAAGTTATTAATACTGCTAAAGCAAGTATGGATGAAATAATGAAGAACGAAGAAATAAATACTTTAATTCATACTATAGGAGCAGGTGTTGGAAGTACTTTTGATGTTAAAGAATCTAATTATGATAAAGTAATAATTATGACCGATGCCGATGTTGATGGAGCTCATATTCAAATACTTTTATTAACATTTTTCTATTATTATATGCGTGATTTAATTGAAGAAGGTAAACTATATATTGCACTTCCTCCTTTATATGGAATTTTTTATGGTAAAGAACATTATTATGCATATACTGATGAAGAATTAGAAAGCATTAAAAGTAGTCATACAGGTAAATGTAATATTCAAAGATATAAAGGTTTAGGTGAAATGGATGCAGAACAACTTTGGGATACTACTATGAATCCTGATACTAGAACCCTTATAAGAGTAAAAATTAATGATGCTGCTCTTGCTGAAAAAAGAGTAAAAGTTCTTATGGGTGATAAAGTTGAACCTAGAAAAGAATGGATAGAAGAAAACGTAATATTTACAATGGAAGATAATTATAGAGGTTAGTTATGGAAGATGTTTTAAAAAGAATACAAGATTATGCTTTAGAAGAAATAATGGGCGTAAGATTTGGAGCATATGCTAAAGAAATAATTCAAGATCGAGCTATTCCCGATGTTCGTGATGGACTTAAACCTGTCCAAAGAAGAATTTTATATGCAATGTATAAAGCAGGTAATACTTGGGATAAACCTCATATTAAATGCGCTGCAACAGTAGGAGATGTTTTAGGTAAATTCCATCCTCATGGAGATTCTTCTGTGTATGATGCTATGGTTAGAATGAGCCAATGGTGGAAACAAAACGAAGTACTTATTGATATTCATGGTAACAATGGTTCAATGGATGGAGATAGTGCTGCAGCATATCGTTATACCGAAGCTCGTTTAGGAAAAATTAGTAATGAATTATTATGTGATTTAGATAAAGATACAGTTGAGTGGGCTCCTAACTTTGATGATCGTTTTTTAGAGCCGACAGTTCTTCCTGCAAAATATCCAAATTTGTTGGTAAATGGTACTAATGGTATTTCTGCTGGTTATGCTACAAATATTCCGCCTCATAATTTAGGTGAAATAATTGATGCTACAATTAAAAGAATTGAAAGTCCTAATTGTCATTTTGATACGATATTAGATATTGTAAAAGGCCCAGACTTTCCAACAGGTGGAATAGTAGAAGGCAAAAAAGGAATAATAGATGCTTTTAAAACTGGTAAGGGTAAAGTTATTGTTAAAAGTAAAGTAGAATTTAAAAAAGAAAAAGGCAAAGATCAAATCTTAATTACTGAAATACCTTTTGATGTTAATAAAGCAACTTTAGTAAATAAAATAGATAGTATAAGAATTGATAAAAAGATTGAAGGAATTAGTGAAGTAAGAGATGAATCAGATCGTGATGGATTAAGAATAGTAATAGATCTTAAAGCTGGAGCTAATAAAGATTTGATTTTAAATTATTTATATAAGAATACGGAATTACAAATTACTTATTCTTATAATATGGTATCTATTGTTAATAGAAGACCAATGACTTTAGGAATTATTGAAATAATTGACGCTTATATTAAACACCAAACAGAAGTTATAAAACGAAGAACAAATTTTGATTTAAAAAATGCTTTATTACGCTATGAAATATTAGAAGGATTAGTAAAAGTAATGAGTATTTTAGATGAAGTAATTAAACTAATAAGAGCAAGTAAAAATAAAAGTGATGCTAAAAGTAATTTGGTAAAAGAATTTGCATTTACTGAACGTCAAGCTGAAGCAATTGTAACATTACAATTATATAAATTAACTAATACAGATGTGACTTTGGTTTTAGAAGAAAAGGAAGAACTTGCTAAAAAAATAGATTTACTAAAAAGAATTTTAGCAAGTGATGAAGCTTTAAAAAGAGTAATAGTTAATGAATTAAAACAAGTAAAACATAATTATGCAACTCCTCGTAAAACTAAAATAGTTGATGAAGTAACAGAAATTAAAATAGATGTAACTAAGATGATTCCGAAAGAAAATGTCATAGTAGTTGTAACTAATGAAGGATATGTTAAAAGAGTAAGTCCAAAATCTTATAGTACTGCTGATGGTGAAACAACTTTAAAACCTGGTGATTATATTACCGGATTATTTGAAACAACTACATTAGATACGCTATTATTATTTACTAATTTAGGTAATTATTTATATGTTCCTATTCATAAAATATACGATGGAAAATGGAAAGAGTTAGGAAAACACATAAGTAATTTAATACCGCTGGCTGAAAATGAATATATTATTAATTCATTTGTATTAGAAGATAAAGATTTAACTTTAGTTACTAAAAATGGTATGATAAAACAAATTAATATGAAAGATTTAATAGTTAACAGATATAGTAAATCACTAACAGCAATGAAGTTAAAGGAAAATGATGAATTAGTAAATGTATCTATTAGTAAAGAAGATATTTTAATAGTAACGCATAATGGTTATTATTTAAGATATAAAACAAATGAAGTGCCTATATTAGGAGCTAAAGCAAGTGGAGTTAAAGGAATCAATTTAAAAGATGATTATGTAATAAATGGATTTAGTATAAATAATACTATAGAATATTTAAATATTATTACTAATCATCATACTGCTAAAAGAATAAAATTAGATGAATTAAATTATCTTACTCGTGCTAAAAAGGGAAATATGTTACTTAAGAAAACTAAAACGATTACTTATAATGTTGAATATGCTTTTCCAACAAATTCAAGAGATATTATATTAGTAAAAAACGATAGTAATATAATTGAAATAAAAAATAGTGATATAGCAATAATGGATATTACTAGTAATGGTGGAAATATTATTCCTGGTGAAAAATACGATTTATTCCAAGACTTAGTTTGTATTAAAAGCAAAGAAGAGAAAAAAGAAGAAAATACATCTCTTAAAAATGATGAACAATTATCCATGGACAATTTTTTAGATAGTTTTAAGTTATAAAAAATCACCTATTAGAGTAAAATTTAATAGGTGATTTTTTGTGGAAAAAAAAGAAGAATTTAAAAAATTTGTTAAAACCAAACCAGAATTAATAGATTATGTTAAAAATGGAGAAATGACTTGGCAAAAATTTTATGAGATTTATGATTTGTATGGTGAGGACGATAAAGCATGGGAAAACTATAGAGCACAAGTAGAGCCAGTAAATGTCAGTAAAATAGGTGATATTGTTAAAGGCATAGATGTTTCTTCAATTCAAAAACATATTGAAACTGCTCAAAAAGCCTTAGGGTTAGTTCAAGAAATGACTACTAAAAATGTTTCTAATACCGCAAGCATAACTAAAGGACCATCTAGTCCACGACCAATAAATAAGTTTTTTGAGGATTAACAATGGAAAGCAACTTATACATAAAATTTCGAGATAACCCTAAAGAAAAAAGATATCTGGATGAAAATTCATTTTGGATTAAAGAGTTAAATCGTAATCCCAATAATTATTATAATTTTATTAATATTATGAAAGAACAATATAAGGAAAGAACTGTTGACAAAATAGAAAATGTATTTAACACTATGGATATTGTAAGTTCAGTATTAGACACATTTAAATAATGTGTTTTTTTATAAAATTAAGGCAAAAATAATTGACTTTAAAAACTAAATATTGTAATATTATTTTAGAAGATAGAGGTGGATTAAACAAAATGAAAAATTTGAAAGATAATAGAGGTTTTACTTTAATTGAATTATTAGCCGTTATTGTAATCTTGGCAATAGTTATGGTACTTGCTTCATCATCAATTTTACCATTCATGCGTAATGCAGGAAGAGATAGTTTTGCTCTTGAAGCTAATGGTGTAATTGATTCTGCAAGTAATGCAATTAGTTTAATAACAGTTGGTTCAATAGATTCTGATGGTAGTTATAATGGTCAAGCTGTTCCTGGAAATACCGCTGAAGATAAGAAAAAACATTTTAATAAGGTTACAACCGATACAACTACTAAGTATTGTTTTTCATTAGATTATTTAGTGAAGTTTGGATTATTCGATTTAAAAGAAGCATCTTTAAAAAGCGATAGTGGAGGAAAAGGAACATATGAAGGAATTGTTGAAGCAGTAAAAAATGGTAATGCTTATACTTACACTGTTTATATAAAAAATGATGAATTTATGGTAAATGGTATTTCTAATACAGTTGATAAAGAAAATGATGTTAAAGTATCAGGAACATTAACTAAAACTTCTTGTGCAGGTTTAAGTTAAGGTGTATTATGTCTAATAAACATAATTTGCCACTTTTGATTTCAGTAGTAGTATTAGTGTTTTTAATGGTCTTAGTTGGTGTTTCATCAGCACTTACTCTAACATCTACTAGAGAAGATGCTTTTAGAATAGAAGCAACAAATATCTTAAAAGCATCTAAAGAAGCTACAGGAAAACTTGAGGATGAAAAAATTAAATTATTAAATGATTATCAGAGTTGCCAAGTAGACGAAAATAGGTTTTGTTATACTATTTCATATTTGGTAAATAATAAACTTTATGATGGCGATAGTGAAAGATATGTTGGTAAAGTAATATTCGATAAAGTAAATGATAGTTATGAATTATATTTAAAGAAAAATGATGAATTTAGAATAATTGCTGGAAGTTCTACTGACTATACAA
>CAZJEY010000036.1:0-6021 GCA_964545135.1 uncultured Mycoplasma sp.
AATCCATGAATATCCAACCACTAGGATCCTTTTCTTTATAAAGATTTTTATCTAAATAATAATCATTTGATTCACCTTGAACAACAGGATAATCGACATTAGTATTATTTACCTTTAGCCAACCAACGACATCATTATTTACTTCTTTTAGAGCTTCTAAGTCTTTATTAATAACTTTTAATTCTGGTTCTTCAGTTTCATCTGTCGGCAAATCATTTGTTTCTGGTTCATTTATATTTTCTTTAGCTTCATTCAAAATAGATATTACTTCTTTTTGAATACTTTCAACTTTTTGCATTGAATTGTAATTAGAAATAAATACATATAAAATTATTAAAAATATAATAATAATAACAATTAAAATCATGCTTTTTATAGTGTTTATTTTTAACTGATTCATCATATTATCTTTTAAATAATCTTCACTATAAGATATTTTAAATTTAATTTTATTGTATTTTTTACTTTCTTTGTTAATTCTTTTTAAATATAATACCAACTCTGGATCTTGAACATTATCTTTTATTATTATTTTAATATTCTTTAAATTATTATTTTTTATTACTTTCAAAATGTATTCAATATCATCTAATTTAACTTTATTAATTGTAATAGTTTTTAAATATTTGTTAATTTTACAAAAAGCTAGAAAATCTTCTTCATCGTTTTCACTTAATGGAAAGTTTAATATTAAATCTTTTTTATAATATAATGTTGAAAATCTATTTAAATTATTTTTACTCATAAAATTACTAGAAAAAAGTATTTCATTTCGACTATCTACTTGAATATTTCTTTGATCTAACATGTCTAACATAAACGTTTGAATATTGTAAACAGATACATATTTAATATTAGAATTATTAATTAGCATTTCACATATTTTAAATGTTAGAGTTGTTTCTTGTAAAAAATAAATTGTATTAATCTCTGGTATATATTTAATTATATCGAGAATTAAAGGAGCTATATCATATTCTCTGATGGTAATTATCTTTATTTTGGCTTCTTTTACTAGTTCTCTTAAGAAACTAGCTACTATCTTTTTATTACCTAATAAGTATTCATCACTAAAAACTAATTCGTTTTGACTAATGATATTTGTATTTAAAAGATTTTTTTGTTCATTATTTAATCTTTTTCTAATTCTAAAATTTAGTTTATTATCTTTTATCTCGATGAATAGTTTCATAGTTCTCCTCCTATTATATATAATAGCACAATTTTACGTAAATAAAAAACAAATTTTGTCAAAAATACTTGTTTTATGTATTTTTGTGTTATAATGTAGACATAATAAAGATAGGAGAGGATTTAAATGAAAAAAATTTTTAGCTTTTTAGCAATCGCTATGTTGGTAATGTTACCAATGACTACAAATGCAGCAGGAAAGATTGTACAAGAAAATGGTCAAATACCATGTACACCTGATCCTTTAGATAGTACTAAGATGAATTGTACAGTTTCTTTAGAAGTAACAGGTGAAAACGAAAAAAGTGTTACAATAGATATAACGGAGCATAACGCAACAGTTGATACAAATTCAATTGAAGCAGGTCCAACTTGGAATGTTGATAACTTAACATATCCAAAATTAGTATTTACTTCAACTGATGAAGCAGGAAATGCAGGAACAACAGTTTTATTTACTTTTACTTATACAAAAGCAACGAATGGGGAAGAATGTTATGTATCAATTAATGGTAGTAGAACAGAAACAACTTCAAAAGATACTGATACTCCAGTTGAAAATGAACAAACTGGTGTAACTCTACCATATATTTTCTTAGGTGCAGCATTATTAATTGCTGGATATGCATTTGTAGCTACAAAAAATAAATCAAAAATGTTCAAAATTTAATAACTAGCAACCTTTAAAGGTTGTTTTTTTGTGGTTAAATATGGTATATTATTGATACGGAGTGATTTATTATGAATAATTTAAGTGAACAAGAAATTGTGAGAAGAGAGAAAGCTGAAGCTTTAAGAAGTAAAGGCATTGAACCTTTTGGCTATAGAATACCATTAACTAGTAATTCAAAAGATATTAATGAACGTTTTGGTAACGTTGAAAAAGAAACATTAGAAAACGATAAAAATCAAGTTACTATTGCTGGGCGTATAATGAGTAAGCGTCGTAGTGGTAAAGCAGGTTTTATGGATTTACAAGATAAATATGGTAAAATTCAAATATATATCAGTATTAGTGATGTAGGCGAAGAAGAATATGAATTATTTAAATCTTGTGATATCGGTGATATTATTGGTATTGAAGGATGGGTTTGTAGAACAAATACAGGAGCTTTAACTATTCATGCAACAAAATATCATCATTTAGTAAAAAGTTTAAGACCTCTTCCAGAAAAGTTTCATGGCTTATCTGATGTTGAAGAAAGATATCGTCGTAGATATTTAGACTTAATTATGAATGAAAATTCTCGTCGTGTAGCATTTTTAAGACCTAAAGTTATTCGTTCTATTCAAAATTTACTTGATAGTGAAGGTTATGTAGAAGTTGAAACACCTATTTTGAGTACAATTCAAGGAGGAGCAGCAGCAAGACCTTTTATTACTCATCATAACGCTTTAGATATAAGTATGTATTTAAGAATTGCTACTGAACTTCATTTAAAAAGATTAATTGTTGGTGGTATGGATGCCGTTTATGAAATAGGTAGAATTTTTAGAAATGAAGGAATGGATAAAAATCATAATCCAGAATTTACAACAATTGAACTTTATAAAGCTTTTTCAGATATGGAAGGTATGATGGATACTGCGGAAAGAATATTTAAGAGAGTATTATCTGATGTTCGTGGTGAGTTAAAATTTGAATATAAAGGTCATATGTTAGATTTTGAAAAACCATTTAGAAGAGTACACATGTGTGAAGCGATTAAAGAAGAATGTGGTGTAGATTTCTTTGAAATAGATGATTTAGAAACTTGTAAAAAGTTAGCTATGGAACATGATATAGAAATTGAACCTCATTTCTTATATGGACATATAGTAGAAGCGTTCTTCGAAAAGTATTGTGAAGATAAAATGATTCAACCAACTTTTGTTTATGGTCATCCAACTGATATAAGTCCACTTGCTAAAAAGAATCAAGGTGATCCAAGATTTACTGACAGATTTGAAATATTTATTATTGGTAGCGAATATGGTAATGCCTTTACTGAATTAAATGATCCAATTGATCAAAGAGCAAGATTTGAAGCTCAAGTTGAAGAGCAAAATATGGGAAATGATGAAGCAAGTGATATGGATGAAGATTTCTGTGAAGCACTTGAATATGGACTTCCTCCAACAGGTGGTATGGGTATTGGAATTGATCGTTTAGTAATGCTTGCTACAGGCGAAGAAACTATTAGAGAAGTATTACTATTTCCGACAATGAAACCAAGAGATTAGTTAAAATATGGTAAAAAAGCATAAAAATGCTTTTTTTTTAATATTTTGAGTGTTATAATTTTAATAAGGAGGTAGAAAGAAATATGTCAATAGCTCAAATTATTGGACTTGTAGTAGTTTTGCTAGTAGCAGTATTTGTTGGTTTTTTAATTGTTAAAAAATCAAAGAGTTATGATTTGTTCAAATGGTTAGGTTTATTCTTCTTTGTAGCTGTAGTACTTAGTTGGATATTTAAAGGCGGATATTTCGCTGGAGCAAATTTCCAAACAATCACTGAAGAAGCTAATCCTATTGGTTTTACAGATGTTTATACTATAGTTACTTATGGTTTCCAATCAGTATTACCAAAAGCATTCTTTGTGCTTGCTGTTGGAGCATTTTATGGTGTACTTTCAAAAACAACTAGTTATCGTCGTTTAGTAAGTACAATTGCTAAAAAAATAAAAGGAAAGGAAATATTATTTACTATTATAGTATCTTTATTATTTACTATAATGGGTTCAATGCTAACACAAAGCTTAGTTGCTCTAGTATTTGTACCATTTGTAGTATCTATCATTTTAAATACTAAATTAGATAAGATGACTGCATTTGTAACAACTATTGGATCAATGTTAGTAGGAATTATGGGCGCTACTTATGGCTTTGAAGGAATTAATGAATTTTCATATTATTTAGGTATGTATGGTGTCAAGGAAGCTTCATTAAATATTGTTTATCAAGCTTTAATAGCTGTAGTTGCATTTTTACTATTAAATTTCTTCAGTGTTAGACATGCTAAAAAAGTATTAAAAGAAAAAAATAATAACGAAGAGAATGCAGATCCATTTATGGTTGAAAAAACAACTAAAAAGGTAAGCTTAATTCCTAGTATTACTATCTTAGCTATAATATTTATTTTAGTTATTTTAGGATATATTAATTGGAATGGTAGCTTCGGAATTACTTGTTTTGAGGATTTCCATAATTGGTTAATAGGATTAAGTATTGGTGATTTTGCTGTATTTGGCAAAATATTTGGTTCATCTGCCATGGCATTTGGCGCATGGGATTTAACAATTATGCCAATAGTTTTATTCTTATTTGCATTACTTGCAATGCTACTAGATCGTATGAATTTTGATGAATTCATTACTAATATGGGTGAAGGTATAAAAGTAATGTTATTACCAACATTATTATTAGTAGGTGTTCAATCAATGATTTATATAGCAAACTATAGTCCTACTATTCCTGTAATTATAAATGCTATGATCGATGGTATTAAGAATTTCAATCCATTTATTGCATCATTTGTTGCATTAATTGGTTCAATATTCCAACCTGATCTAGGATTTAATGCTTTAACTTTAGCAGGATATTATGTTGCTAATTATGCTGAATATGCTTCTTTAGTACAAAATATCTTTGTAATGGTTTACGGCTTAGTGGGTCTATGTGTTCCAACAAGTGCATTACTACTAATTGGTTTATCATACTTAAATATTGACTATAAATCTTGGATAAAATATATTTGGATATTTATCCTAGCATTAATAGTAATATTACTAGTATTATTTACAGTATTAGCTTATATATAAAATTGAAGACTATGTCTTCTTTTTTTATGAAAAAATATTGTGTATTGAATAAAATTAATATATAATAATCATATAAGGTAGGTTGTGCTAGAATGATGAAAAAAGGTAAAAAAGTAATTCTTTGGTTAATTGCTATTATTATATTAATATTAATAGGTGTTTGTGCAAATTATTACTTAAGAGATGAATTTCTAAATTTAATGATAATGGGAGGAAATTAAAAATGGCCACAAAACAAAGCAGTAAAGAAAAAGATATTAAAAAAGAAGAAAAACTAAAAAGGGATATTGAAAAAATAAAAGAAAAAGATGATACAGCCGTAATTGGATTTGTTATTGGGTATATTTTATTCTTTATTCTATTGTTGTTATTAATAATTTTAATTTAACTATTCATTGGAATAGTTTTTTTAATAAATAGCATACTAAAATTGGTGAATAGTATGCTACTAATGTGTTTTAAAATATTTTTTGCAAGAATAATAGATGTATCCTTAGGTACTATTAGAACTATTTTATTAGCAAAAGAAAAAACGATTGAACCAGTCATTATCGCATTTTTTGAAGTAATAATTTGGTTTATAGTTGCTAAAGAAGCTTTAAGTATTGCAGATAATACTTTATTAGTTGCCATTTTTTATGCTGCGGGCTATGCTACTGGAACTTTAATTGGTGCATACTTATCAAAAAAATTTAATAAAAGTATTATTAGTGTAGAAATAATTAGTTCTAATAAAGATAATAGACTACTTGATAAATTGCGAACTCATGGTTTTAGAGTTAATGTTATTTCTTTAAAAAATGATTATAATAATCGGGGAAAAGAAATGCTAACTATAGAAATTAAAGCGTCGAATTTAAAAAAAGTTAGTAATATTGTCAAGTCAGTTGACGACAATGCTTATATGGTAGTAAGGGATACAAAAGTAGTAAGTAATGGAGTTTTTAAATAACTTCATTTTTTTAATTTTTAAATTTGATATTCATACTATTATATAGTATAATTAAATTGCCAAAGAGGTGGAATT
>CAZJEY010000037.1:0-5950 GCA_964545135.1 uncultured Mycoplasma sp.
ACGAGGGACAGTTCATATAAGGTACGAATATCGCACCAGATTGAATTTTACTCGAACTATTTATTTTAGTTCGATTTTTCTTTGTTTTAAATTTTAATCATAAAGTAAAACTCGGATATATCGTTGACAAAGTCCTAGTTTTACTTTATAATGTAATTGGTGATGGAAATGATATATAAATATGTTGAATTGACTGAAAAAGGAATATATAAAAGTGATATTGAAATTAAAAATGCTCTAGAAAAAGATTTGATTTATAAAATAGAATATGGTTTATATTCTGATAGAAAAATAAATTCAAAGTTAGAGATTATTTCAAAAAAATATGAAAAATGTATTTTTAATTCTGATAGTGCTTTTTTTTATCATGGATTAACTGACAATATTCCTATAAAATATCATTTTGCTACTAAAAGAGGTTCACAAAAAATAAAAGATGATAATATAATTCAAACATATATGGATGATAAATATTTTGATATTGGAGATTCTTTTATTTATTATAATAATATAAAAATTAGAATATATGATAAAGAAAGAATGCTAATAGAATTAGTTAGAAATAAAAATAAAATTTCATATGATATGTATAAAGAAATAATTAACAATTACAGAGATATCATAGATTCGTTGAATATTTTAAAATTACAGAGATATTTAGAAAAATTTAATGATGGTGAAAAATACTTAAAAATAATCCAAGAGGAGGTTTTATGATAAATCTAATCGAATTAGTAAATAAATATGTGGAAGATGGATATAATGAAATATATGCAAATGCAAAGGTGGCACAAGATATTATACTAAGATATTTATTTAAATCTGAATATAAAAATCATATTACTCTTAAGGGTGGAGTTGTAATGTATAATCTAACTCAAGATAAAAGACGAGCTACTATTGATATAGATTTGGATTTAATAAGAATATATTTAGCAGATGATAATTTATATAAAATATTTACTTCACATAAATAAAGAGGGATAGATTTATATATAAATATAAATGAAATTACAAATTTAAAACATCAAGATTATAAGGGAAAAAGAATTCCTATTATCATAAGAGATACATTTAATAATGAAATAAATACCAAAATAGATGTTGGAGTTCATACAGAGTATAATATAGATCAAGATGAATTATGTTTTAATACTTGTATTGATAATGAAAATATTACCTTATCTGTGAATAGTAAAGAACAAATCTTTGTAGAAAAAATTATTCCAATAATAAAATTTGGTAGTTTGTCAACAAGATATAAAGATTACTATGATTTATATTGGTTAATAAAAAATGGAAATTTAAACAAAGATAGAGTTATAAAAATAATGAATGATATAATATTTAATATACGAATTAATAATATAAATAGTATTGAAGAACTTATAAATTTAATAGAAAATATTTTGTCGAATGAAAAGTACTTAGAAAAATTAAATGATAGAAAAAATAATTGGATAGAAATAGATAATATTGAATTAAAAAAAGAACTAATTGAATATTTAAATTCTATTTCAGTTGTTGAAGTTTAATAATAACTATTGTAATATATTAATAGTTAGTTAATTTGTTGCATCTTATCAATTAAAATTATTAAAAGTTGTTAGACCTGCTCTTTACTAGCACCATTATTGATTATTTATTCAGACTAATAAAGTTCGTTTTTTTATTTAAACAGTAGATATTTTATTTAAACATTTTAAGTGAGTTCAAAGTGCTTGAATTGTTTAAATAAATACACCATAATTATATTGAATATGCTATAATATTTAATTAACAAATGGAGGCTTATATGGTAGATATTGAAAAATTTGATGATGAATTATATTTGGCAGCGTACGGATTACCTAGAGTAGGTAATTACGAAGATATTTGGAATAATATTAAAAGTAATCCTGAAATATTAAGAGAAGCCGTAAAAGTCAGAAGAGATAAACATGATCAACGAGATTTAGTTAAAGGGTTAGCAATTGCAGAAGCAGTATTAATTGATTACGAATCAGTTGATAAGGTTGCATATAATGATTTGATTAAAAACATTTATTCTAATACTGATATTGCAAGAATAGTAATCAATGGTGCATCAAATGGAGGTTATTCTTTTTTATTAATGAGTTTATGGAATCCAAATTTAAAATTGAATGATGACCAGAAGGCATTTGCAGTTAATGAAGCTATGAATAAAATTGGTACTACTCGTTGGAAGGAAAGAAAAGAAATTTTTTCAAAAAGCTTAGATGCTATGGGTGTTAGTGACGATAACACAGCTTTTATTGATATCGATGGTAGTATTAATCCTATTGGAGAAAAAACTGGTACAGAATATTTTAATTATCTTGTTTCTTCATGCAGTGATGCGCAAGCACATGGAATAGGATTTTTTGATATTAGATATTGTATCTTGAAAAATTCTAATTGGAACTTAGCAGAAAAGCATAAATTAATTATGGATTTTTGGTATGATTATGAAGAATATGATGAACATTTAGAAGAATGGGAATGGAATATTGTAAATGATACTGCTAACTATAAAAATGAAATATTACCCCTTATATCTAAAGATGAATTATATGAATATACCTATGATATGTTATTAAATATTTATGGTAATAAGAAAAAGGCAGATAGAATTTGGGAAGAAATTCAATTTTGTAAACAAATGCATGAATTAAGACCTCAACAATGGGAATTAGAATATGTCTTAAAAAGATAATACAAATAATTAAAGATGATTTAAGTATATTAACTTAAATGCTAAGCTTGATTAATAATGTGCACCTCGTGATCTTTGGGCCTAGTTAAAATAAGTAAATTTGTATAACTATTATTAATTAAGTCATATTAATAATAGGTGATAACATGGCAAATCTTAAATCAGCAATTTCATTTGGGTTAGTACATATTCCTGTAGTGGTAAATCCAGTGATAAAAAATAATGATACAAATTTTAATTATTTGCACAAAAAATGTTTAAATAGAATTTCTTATATAAAATATTGTCCTGTATGCAAAAAAGATGTTCGACAAAACGACTTAATAAAAGGTTATGAATATAGCGATGACAAATATGTTACATTTGACGAAGAAGATTTTTCAAAATTAAAAAGCGATGGCGATAAAACCATTGAAATTATTAGCTTTGTTAATTTTAAAGATATTGATCCAATATATTTTGAAAAGAGTTATTATCTAAAAACAGATAATAAAAACAAAGCTTTTTCATTATTCAAAAATGCCTTAAAAAAATCTGGTAAGGTAGCTATTGCTAAGACTATTATTGGATCTAAGTCGTACTATGCTGTATTAAGATTCGGAATAGCTAATATTATTATGACAACTTTATATTATGAAGAAGAGATAAGACTTGACGAAAGTGAATTAAAAAATAATTATACTGAAAAGGAAATGGATTTAGCCTTAAAATTAATAGATAGTATGACTTCTAAGTTTAATCCAAGTGAGTATAAGGATGAATATCAAGATAAGATTAAATACGCTATTGAACAAAAAGTGGCGGGAAAAGAAATAAAACAAACTAAGAAAAAGAAAGAAAAAACTATTACAAATCTTTTAGAGGCATTAGAAAGTAGTTTGAAAAATGCCTAATTTTTTTAATAATAAAAATATTAAGCCTATGCTTCTAACTGAACAAAAAAATCCATTTGATAATCCTCAATATTTGTTTGAAATAAAGTTTGATGGTATGAGAACTATTATTTATGTAAGTAATGATGAAATAGTTATCAAAAGTCGTAACGGAAAAATATTAAATGATCTATTTCCTGAATTATTAGAAATAAAAAAGTTAGTTAAAGAAAAGTGCATTTTTGATGGCGAAATAGTAATATTAGAAAGTGGCTTTCCGGATTTTTCTAAATTGCAAAATAGAATAGTGTTAAAAAATTCTAATAAAATTTTAGTAAGTAGTCAAAATAATCCTGCTACTTTTATAGCTTTTGATATTCTTTATAAGAATAATTCTTTAGTTGATAATGAATTAATTAAACGAAAAAAAATATTAGCCACTTTTAAAGATACAAATTGTTTTGTAAAAAGTCCTTATATTCTTGAAAAGGGTAAAAAACTTTATAAATTAACGAAAAAGTTTAATTTAGAAGGTATTATTGCTAAAAAAATTGATAGTGTGTATCAAGCTGGTAAACGAAGTGAAGATTGGATTAAAATTAAGCATGTATTAGACAATGAATTTTATATTGGTGCTTATAAAGAAGAAGAAAATAAGTTTGTAGCAAATTTAGTTATAGGAGAAATGCAAAATGATAAATTAAAATATGTTGGCAAAGTAACTATTGGTAAAAATAAAAAGGATTTTATTAGGATAAAAGAAATAAAAAAAGAAATAAATTCTTTTGAAGACTTTAGTGATCCTAATTATATCTTTGTTAAACCAACATTATGTACTATAAAATATCTAACTAAAACAAAAAATGGTAAATTGAGGCATCCCGTATTTAAAACCTTAATAATTGATTAAAATAATTGCTAAAAGCATGAATTTATTATAAAATTATATTAGGTGATTAAAAATGGGAAAAACTTATGACAAATTAATGGAATTTGAAAGAAAATATCCTGGAGGACTTTCTTGGCGTTTAAAAAAACATGCTAAAATCATTGATGAATATTTGAATCCTGGGGAAGAAGTAGAATTTGCTTTTGCTGCTCAAAAAAATGATAGATTTTATGATATTTTTAATACTTGTGTTTTTTGCCTAACTAATAAAAGAGTATTGATTGGCACTAAAAGATTATTATGGGGAAGTTTTTTATATGCAATTACACCTGACCTATATAATGATACAAGAATTTATCGTGGTTTAATTTGGGGAAAAGTAACTATAGATACTGTTAAAGAAGTAGTAGTATTATCAAATGTAAGTAAATCTGGATTGGATGTTATCGAAACTACTATATCAGAGTTTATGATGGCAGAGAAGAAAAAATATAAAGATTTAGATGAATAAAAAAGGTATTTTAACATTAATAATTATACTATTACTATTTCTATTTTTTCTTTATTTTTATAATAGACCTCAAGCCTATGAAAAAACGTATCAAATAGATAATTATGAAATTGCCGAAAAATATAGTGCTAAAGACCATAATTATATTTTTACTATTACAAAAGATGATATAACATACCCATTTTTGATAAGTAACGATTATTTGAATAAACGTAATTTAATAACTAATATTAAATATAAAGAAGAGAAAAACACAAAATGTATATTACCTGAAAGTGATTATTTAAAATTTTATCCTTTATGCTATCAGGACAATTATTTTTTAAGTTTGAATTCTACTGATAATTCTTTAAAATATACTTATTATCTAAATAAAGAAAAAGAAACATCATATAATGATATGGTGATATATGATTTATATAATAAAAAATATTTAATATATAATTATAAAGGCTTTTATTATTTAGGGACTGATAATAAAAATATTAACATTTATAAAGATGATAATTATAATAATGAATTTATTTATCAAATCAACAACTATTTAGTAATGGGACATACTATAGATGAATTTTTTATTGATTCTTTTATTATAATTAATTCAAAAAATGGTAAAAAAGATGAAGTTGTATTACCTGAAAAAATAAACGCAAAGATAAGATTTTTAGGGCATTATAAAAATAAAGTATATTTTATTGACGAAAAAGAAAAAAAAGAATATGAGTTAAATGTAAAGAAGAAAAAAATAGTTGAAACAAAAGGAATAATTTTAGAAAATGATACGTTTAAAGAATATAAAGTAAGTACAATTATTAATAAAAATTTATCTTTTTCTAAATCTAAAGATTTTGATTATCGGATTATTAATAATAAGTTATATTTTAATCTTAATAAGCAAGATATTCTTTTAACTAATAATTATGTTACTAAAATAATAAAGATAGATAAAGAATCTGGAATAT
>CAZJEY010000038.1:0-5927 GCA_964545135.1 uncultured Mycoplasma sp.
ACCAATGCAGAATCATTAAGTTTTAACTTTTCTAAAGCATCTTTTAAAACATCATATTTATTTGGTATAATTGGATAAATTCCTGCATAAACCATCGGTTTCATGGGTTTATAACCTTCTATTGGTTCACTTGCTTCATTTCCAAGGACAGTTATGGTATCACCAACATTAATAGTACTTATATCTTTAATAGCAGCACTAATAAAACCAACATTTCCGCTAGTTATTTCATTAAGTAAAACTTCTTTTGGAGTATGAATACCTAAAGACACTACTTCATAAGTACTACCTGAAGCCATTAATTTTATTTTATCTTTAACTTTAATACTACCATCAATAACTTTTACTAATAATATAACACCACGATAAGGATCAAAATAACTATCAAATATTAATGCTCTTGTCTTTTTATTTTCATTTATTTTGGGTGCTGGAATTCGTTCTTTTATAGCTTCAAGTAGTTCATCAATACCTTCACCTGTTTTGCCACTACATAAAATTATTTCCTCTTCTTTAAAACCTAAATGACTAATAAGTTCATTTTTAACTTTAGGAATATCAGCATTCGGTAAATCTATTTTATTTATTACGGGAATTATCATTAAATCATTTTGCATTGCTAAAAAAAGATTTGCTAATGTTTGAGCTTCAATCCCTTGGGCAGCATCAACAACCAAAATGGCACCTTCACATGCTGCTAAACTTCGCGATACTTCATAAGAAAAGTCAACATGCCCTGGGGTATCAATTAAATTATATCTGTAGGTTTCACCATTACTTACATAATTTAATGCAACAGTGTTTAATTTAATTGTAATTCCTCTTTCTCTTTCAATATCCATATTATCAAGTAATTGTTCTTTCATTTCTCTTGCTGTAACTGCACCTGTTTTTTCTAAAATTCGATCAGCTAAAGTAGATTTACCATGATCAATATGAGCAATTATTGAAAAATTTCTAATATTTTGTTCGTTCATAACTAACACCTTTTATAATTATACAATATTTTAAGCAAATAAAAAAGGCACAAATTACAACCTAAGACTAAATCGTTTCTTTGTCCTTCTTACTTACATCATCTACTATTTTAGCAGCTAATTTGTTCTTTACTTTTCTTCTAGTTAAAGTCATACATTTTTTAAAATCTTCTATAAATATATCATAGTCATCTATCGAACCATATCTTACTGCAAAAGTTTCGACAAATAAATCTGCAAAATTTTCGCTAAATTCTTCCAAAAATTTTTGCTTTTTTTTATTCATATATTATCACTCCTTCTACTAATTATATAGAAGAAAAACTATTCATTTCCTTTTTTTAAAGAGAATATTGTGAAAAAATTTGCGCTTTCGCGGCCGCAAGAGCTGCCACTGGAATACGATATGGTGAGGCAGAGACATAATTTAAGCCTATATAATGGCAAAACATTACGCTTTTAGGATCACCACCATGTTCTCCACAAATTCCTAATTTTATATTTGGTTTTATACATTTTGCTTTCATAACAGCAATATTAATTAATTCTCCTACACCACTAATATCTAATGACTCAAATGGACTACACGGCAATATTTTCTCTTCAATATAAGTATTAATAAATTTAGAGGAATCGTCTCGTGAAAATCCATAACACATTTGAGTTAAATCATTAGTACCAAATGAGAAGAAATCTGCTTCCATAGCAATATCTGCTGCTTTAATACACGCTCTTGGTAGTTCAATCATTGTACCTACCTTATATCTAACTTTATAATTGTTTTCCTTAAATAATTTATTAGCCACTTTATTAATTATATTTTTAATAAATATAAATTCTTCGACATCATTAATTAAAGGAATCATAATTTCTAAATTCGTTTTAACCCCTTTTTTCTCTGTATTAATGGCAGCAGTTATTAAACTTTCTGTTTGCATTTCAATTATTTCTGGGTATTTAATAAGCAATCGGCAACCACGAAGTCCCATCATAGGATTAAATTCTTTTAATTCACTAATTCTTCTTTCTAGTGTTTTTTCACTACATTTTAATTCTTTACTTAATTTTTTTAATTCATTAGGTGTCTTTGGTAAAAATTCATGCAAAGGTGGATCTAAATATCTTACCGTTATAGGCAAACCATTTAACTTTTTCATTATCTTTTCAAAATCTTTAATTTGAATTTTTTTAATTTCATTAAGAGCTTCTATTCTTTCGTCTTTAGTTGTAGCAATTATCATTTTTCTAAAATGATATAACTTATTATCTTCAAAAAACATATGCTCAGTTCTCGATAAGCCTATACCTTCTGCACCTAATTTTAAACTTTGCGAAACATCATTTAAAGTCTCGGCATTTGCTCTAATTTTAAGCCTTTTAACACTATAAACCATTTTCATAAATTCTTCATAGTACTTATCAAACTTTGGAATTTCAGTCGAAATTTTTCCTTCATAAATATTCCCGGTAACACCATCAACTGAAATTAAATCGCCTTCCTTGTACTTTTTCTTATTTACATACATAGTTTTATTCTTTTCATCAATTTCAATTTCATTACAACCACAAACACAACATTTTCCCATGCCTCTTGCCACAACAGCAGCATGACTAGTTCTTCCACCATGTATTGTTATTATTGCATTACTTGCATTCATGCCGGCAATATCTTCTGGTGATGTTTCTAATCTTATTAAAATTACATCTTCATTATTTTTATTAGCCTTTATAGCATCTTCGGAACTAAAATAAATATGACCACTACCAGCACCTGGAGATGCAGGTAATCCTTTAGTAATAACTTTAGCCTCTTTTAATTCTTTCGCTTTAAAAGTTTCATGTAAATTATTTTCAATGTCTTTCTCATTTACTCTTAATATTGCATCATTCTTACTTATTAAGCCTTCATTATATAAATCGACTGCGATTCTAATTGTTGCTTTAGGTGTTCTTTTACCATTTCTAGTTTGTAAAAGATATAATTTATTATCCATAATGGTAAATTCCATATCTTGCATATCTTTATAATGACGTTCTAATTTTTTAGCATAAGTACAAAATTCATCATAAAGTTTAGGCATCCTTTTTTTGAATTGGTTAAAACTAAGAGGCGTTCTTACTCCTGATACTAAATCTTCACCTTGGGCATTAATCATGAATTCACCATATATTTCATTTTCTCCAGTAGAAGGATTACGACTAAATCCAACACCAGTAGCTGAAAATTCGTTTAAATTACCATATACCATTTCTTGAACATTTACTGCAGTACCATCACTATCTGATATATTATTCATTTTACGATAATATATTGCTCTATCATTATTCCAACTATTAAATACTGCCGCAGTAGCATTTAATAGTTGTTCTTTAATATCTTGAGGAAACTCTTTATTAGCTAATTTTTTATATAATCTTTTATATTCTTCTGTTATATAAAACCAATCATCACCATTTAATTCAATATCATTTTGATAATTATGTTCAACTTTATAACTAGCTAATATCTTTTCAAATTCTTTTTTATCAAAATTACATACAACATCAGCATACATCATAATTAAACGCCGATACGAATCATAAACAAACTTTTTATTATTAGTTTCTTTTTCCATTTCAATTGCTAATCTATCATTTAAACCAACATTTAAGATTGTATCCATCATCCCTGGCATACTATTTTTAGCACCACTTCTTACACTTAACAATAATGGCTTTTTAGGATCATTAATTTTCTTCTTAGTAACATTTTCTAAATATGTTAATTTTTCTAAAATTTCTTCTTTAATACTTTTACTTATCTTTTTATTGTTCTTATAATATTCTGTACAGGCTTCAGTAGTAACAATAAAACCTTTAGGTACTGGCAAACCTAATTTAGTCATTTCACAAAGATTAGCGCCTTTCCCCCCTAATAGACTTCTCATATCTTTGTTACCTTCACTAAAAGAGTAAACGAATTTATTCAAAATACCCTCTCCTATTCTGTTTTAATCTTATCATAATAAGATGATTTTAACAACTTTTATTGACTTAAATATTGAAAATATTTTATAATAAATTTAAGGAGGGTTTAGAATGGATAAATATGATTTTATTAAATTATTTTCAGCAATGCTTTTAGAAACAGATAATCCTTATTTTAGAAAAAAAGATCTAGGCCGTTTTTTATATGATCACTATGATGATCCAGAATATAATAATATTTTATCAAACTTTGCTATTAAAGAAGATGATGAAATTTTAGGAAACTATATTGTAGATTTAGATTTCCCAACCCTGATTCTGGCACGAAATGAATTCTTAACTATTGCTGATTTAATCGATTTAACATTTATAGCAAATTATAACTTGACCGAAACTAAAAAACAAATTAATGAAGAGTCTTTACGTTATTTACCAGTTATATATTCATTATTAGATAATTATTTAGTTATTGATTTTAATCATTCTAAAAGCAAATAAAACTTCAGTCTAATCTGAAGTTTTATTATTCATTTCTTTTATTATTAGGATGTGCTTTATTATAGACATCTCTTAAACGATCAATAGATACATGGGTATATATCTGAGTAGTTTTTAAACTAGTATGTCCTAGTAATTCTTGTATCACTCGTAAATCAGCACCATTATCTAGCATATGAGTTGCAAAAGTATGACGCAATTCATGAGGCGTAACTCGGTGTTTACTAGAAAGTTTTTTAAGTAAATCATCCAAAGCTTTTTCGATACTGGCAACGCTCATTTGTTTTCCTTCTTTATTTAATAACAAATAATCATTTTCTTCTTTTAAAAAGGTTTTACGAGATTTATTCAAATATAAATCTAAATATTTAGCTAAGACATCTCCATAACAAACTATTCTTTCTTTACTTCCCTTTCCTAATACTTTAATAGTTTTATCAGCAAAATTTATATCAGTAATTTTAAGTGACGATAACTCACTAACTCTTATTCCTGTCGAATATATAATTTCAAATATTAGTTCTTCCTTAATTAGCATCGGATCATCATCATGAAATTTATCAAAGAGTTCTTCTACTTCAACAATATTTAAATAATTAGGTAATTTTTTTTCAATTTTAGGATTTTTAACTCTTTTAAATATATTACTAGTAATTATTTCTTTTTCTACTAAATAATTATAAAAACTTCTTAATGAAGAGACAATTCTCGAAATACTACTATTTTTATAATTTAAATCATCTAAATATTTTAAAAATTCTATTATTTCTTTTTTACTTACCAGAATATAATTATATTTTCTATCTTCTAAAAATCTAGAATATAACATCAAGTCACTTTCGTAATCTTTAATAGTAACTAAAGAATAATTTCTCTCTTTTTTTAAATAATTTAAATATTCATTAACTATTTCTTTCATTTTATTTCCCAACTATAAATTTCTCCACGTTCTAGTCTCTTTGGAATACTTATTTGTAAATAATTTGAAGTATGACCAATGGAATAAGCATTATTAATTTCTTCTATTAGGACATCAAGTTTTTTTCCTCTAAATTTATTATAATATTTATTCTCTAATTCATCTGATAATTGTAATAATTCATGTACTCTTTTTTTCTTAACATCATCTTTTACTTTATCATTCATTAAATTTGCCTTGGTTCCTATTCGATCCGAATAAGGAAAAACATGAATTTTACTAAATTCTATTTTTTTACATGTCCTAATAGTTTCAAGAAATAGTTCATCGGTCTCATAAGGATGGCCAACAATTACATCTGTAGTTAAGGAAATATCAGGAATTATTTTTCTAATATCATTTACCTTTTTTAGAAAATATAGAACACTATATTTACGATTCATTAATTTTAATATTTCATCACTACCTGCTTGTAATGGGATATGTAAATGTTGACAAAATTTTGGATTAGTCTTTAACATATTTAAAAATTTTTCATTTAATTCAGTTATTTCAACACTAGAAAG
>CAZJEY010000039.1:0-5923 GCA_964545135.1 uncultured Mycoplasma sp.
AAATAATAGTAGGATGTGTAGTATGAAAGTAGTTAAGTTTATAGGTAAGTTATTCTCATTTTTGGGAGTACTCCTTTTGTTTTTAGTAATTAATTTATACCTTATGTGTATAATTTTTTGCTATGGGCCAAGTAAAAGTGCTCGGGATATATTTGTAACAACGATGTTAGAAACTGGACAAATGAAGTTTGTCGTTGGTTTAGTAATGCCTGATGATAAGGTCCAAGAAATAGTTGATTCTAACAGCATGAATGCCTTAGAAGAAGAAGTGGATACAAATTTAATAAAAGTTGAAACTAATAATGAACAACTTGATATTGAATTAAAAGAAGTTAGTGGTAATACTTTCTTTGGGAAAATGTTAATTATTAAAGATCCGGCTAAAGTAAAACTTGCAACTATATATGATGGTAGTTGGAAAGAATATGGTGTAACTTTAGATAAATTAGTTAATGATAATAATGCCATTGCAGGTGTTAATGGGGGCTTATATTACTCTGATAGTAATAAAGGGGGAAGACCTCTAGGAATCGTTGTTAGAGATGGAAAAATTGAATATAATAATCCAACTGGACTAGCAGGTTTACATATTATTGGTTTTGATACTGATAATTTACTACAAATTATTGATATATCAGGTAAGAGTAAAACTGAAGTAGAAAAGATAATTACTGATAATAAAATAAGAGATGCTGTTGCTTTCCAAGAAGAAAGTAGTGATGCTAATAACCATTTTGTTAAATTAATTATTAATGGTGAATCTAGAGATGTAAAAGGTAGTGGAAGTGGTGCTAATCCTCGTACTGCAATTGGTCAACGAAAAGATGGTACAGTATTACTTTTAGTAACTGATGGTCGTGGTGCTAATGGGCATTTAGGTGCTACTGCTAGTGATTTAATTGAAGTAATGGAAGATTTTGGAGCTGTTAATGCTGCTAACTTAGATGGGGGATCATCATCTAGTATGTATTATAATGGTAAATTTGAAATGACTTCCGTAACATTATATTATTCTAATTCATCATGGCGTTTGCCAACTGGTTTTATAGTTAGTAAGTAGGTGTTAATATGGGTAAATTAGGAAAAAAATGGCATAAAAAAAGTTTATATAGTAAGGCAATGACATTATTTATAATATTATTATTAATGCTTACTATTCTTTTCTTATTGTATGTTACTAGTACAATGGTTATGTATGAAGAATCTTTAATTGATAATCATATTAAAAAATTAGTTACTAGTGGGTCTTTAACAGACAATATTGAAATAGAAGATTACGAAAAGAATAAATATGAAACAAGTAATATTAGTAGTAAGAATGGTTTAAAAAAGTTATTTAAAACTAGTGATATAGAGATAGCTAAAAATAAAAAAGAAAAAGGTAATGTTTATGATTTATATTTAAATGATGCTAATGTTGCTACTATATCTTTTGAAAAAGTAGGAAGTCAAACTAAAATGCTGATTTTAACTATTGATGAATGGAAAATAAAAGAAATTACTACTAATTTTGATAGAGGAATATATTATTATGATATTATAATTCCTACTAATTATAAATTGTATATAAATAATAAAGAAGTAACTGATAGTTATAAAGAAAGTAATATTGAAGAGTTAGAAAGAGTAACTGAATATGTAGAAGTTGCTAAAACTAATGTCTATACTTTAGATAATTTTATAGAAAAGCCTGATATTGTTATTAAAGATGAAAATGGTAAAAAGGTAACATATGATTTAAAAAATAACAAAATAGAAATTACTAAAGAATTTAAGACTTATGAAACTTATGATGAAGCTAAAGAAAAATTGAATGGTGAAATAGATGTTCTTGCTTTAGCTGAAAATTGGTCTTTATTCTTAACTGATGATTTAAATGGCTATTTTCATGGTTTTACAAAGTTAACTCCATATTTAATTAAAGATAGTTATATGTATCAAATGGCTTATAATTGGAGTCATAATGTGGATATCACATTTGTAAGTAGACATAGTTTAAAAAATCCAGTATTTACAAATGAATATGTTAAAAATTGTACTGTATATAATGAAAATGCATTTAAATGTGAAGTACATTTAGAAAAGAATATGGTTGTAAATGGTCAAGATAAAGTGGACACTTTACATGATTATTTATATTTTGTTAATTATGAAGGTGGTTGGAAATTAGTTGATATGAAATCTATAACAGAATAGAGGAAATTATATGGACAATATTTATATTTTAGTGCCTTCATATAATCCTGATGAAGAAATAATGACTAAGTTTATTAATGAACTTAAAAAAAGTTTTAATAATATTCTAATAGTGAATGATGGTAGTATCAATAAAAGTTATTTTGATAATCTTCAAAATGCTGGATTTGAAGTAATTACTAATTATGTTAATTTAGGAAAAGGAAGAGCATTAAAAAATGGTATAAATTACTTATTAAATAAAGATCAAGATATAGAAGGAATCGTAACATGTGATTGTGATGGTCAACATAGTGTTAAAGATATTAAGAAAATTGCTAATAAGATAAGTATTAAAAATGATGAGTTAATCTTAGGAGTAAGAAAATTTTATGATAAAAAAGTTCCTTTAAAAAGCAAATTTGGTAATAATATTACTAAAGGTGTATTTAAAATGTTTGTTGGTTTAAATATCAGTGATACCCAAACAGGTTTAAGAGGAATGAATCGTAACTTAATGATTAGATTTTTAGATGTTTTTGGTGAACGTTATGAATATGAAACTAAAGTATTGATTAAATGTAAGACTGACAATATTAAGATAGAAGAAGTACCTATTGAAACAATTTATATTAATAATAATATGACGAGTCATTTTAATCCTATTAAAGATTCAATAAGAATATATAAATTATTTACTAAGTATATTTTAGCATCATTATCATC
Source organism: uncultured Mycoplasma sp. (assembly GCA_964545135.1). Taxonomy (GTDB): domain Bacteria; phylum Bacillota_I; class Bacilli_A; order RF39; family UBA660; genus SIG200. The sequence goes on from CAZJEY010000039.1 coordinate 2,902, forward strand.
ATTTATAATTGATTTAACAGGATTTATCATTTCTTATATATTTACTAAAAATATTATTTTAAGTACAATTATTGCTAGATTTATTTCCAGTATTTGGAACTATAATATTAATGCTAAATTAGTATTTAAAAGAATGAATAAACGCACTATAATACTTTATTATTTACTTGTGTTAATCCAAATGTTTACTTCAGCAATATTAGTTAGTTATTGCTTTAAAAAGTTTACTATATCTGTTGTCTTGCTAAAAATATTAGTAGATTTTGGTTTGTTTATTATTAATTATTTTGTTGAGAAGAATATAATATTTACGAAAGGATTCAAATGAAAAAGAAACATATAATTTGGTTAATATTATTAATTATATTTTTAATAATAATGTTAGGTGTATTATTTGGTAAAACCACTTGTATTGATAATTATGTCTATAATTTAGTAGCTAGTAATATTACTAACAGTAAAACTACATTTTTTAAAGTAATTACCTTTTTTGGTAGTACTAAATTTATTGTTACTTTATGTGCAGTATTTTTGCTTCTATTTTTATTATTAAAGAATAAATGGATAGGAATTAATATATGTTTAGCGTTAATTACTAGTACTTTAGTAAATAATATTGTAAAAATAATTATTAGAAGACCAAGACCAGATGTAACCAAATTAGTAATTGAGCATTCTTATAGTTTTCCAAGTGGTCATACAATGGCAGCTACTATGATGTATGGTATTTTAATGTATTACGTTCTTAATAGTAAATTAAATAAGTATTTAAAATTACTGATATGTATTTTATTTGGAAGTTTAATTATCCTAGTAGGTATTAGTAGAATATATTTAGGAGCTCATTATTTTACTGATGTAGTAGCTGGTATTGTTTTATCATCGTTATTATTGTTAGTAATAATTGATTTTATAAATAAAAAAGATTTCAAAATATTAAATTGAAATCTTTTTATATTCAATAATAAATGGCGGAGCAGGAGAGATTTGAACTCTCGCGCCAGTTGCCCGACCTACACCCTTAGCAGGGGCGCCTCTTCAGCCTCTTGAGTACTGCTCCATAACCAAGTTCTTTTATAATATATCATAAAAAATGGTAATATTCAAGAGCATTATAACCATTTATTGATAAAAAAATGCAACCTAAATAGTTGCATTTTTAACTTTGGAATATTTCTCTAATTTTATTAATATTTTCATATTGAATTGTTTTGTAGTCACTAGCAGGATCGCTATTAGTTATCATAGAATTAATATTAATAACTTTAGCGCCATATTCTTTTAGTTCAATAATAAACTCATTTTCTTTTTCGGTATCTAGTTTTAAAATACTAGTATATTTACCATTTTTAAATTTAGTTTTTATATCTTGTTTTTCATTATTAGTAATATTTTCTAAAGATATAACTTCAAAGCCATAATTATTTAAATAATCAAACACTTTTGATGAAGAAATAATAACATTATTGTTATTTTCTTTAGCATCTTTAGCAATACTTCTAAGATCGGCATCCATCCAAGAAATATCTTTATAAATTTCATTATATTGTTCTTCAATATAATTTAATTGGTATTCATTATCGATATATTCATTTAATGAGGCTTTAATATTCTTAACAAGCATTAAAAAGTTATTAGGTGCAATCCATAATTCTTCTATTTTATTATTATAATTAAGTCCATAAGTAGCATCAATTATTTCTAATTTTTTATTATTATTTAAGAATGATTTTGCAATATTTAGTTCATTGCCTAAACCAATATAAACAAACATATTAGCTTGGGAATATTCTTTTATTTGTTTATCAGTTAGATTATAATCATTTAAATCAACTCCATTAGGATAAATACTAGCTATGGTGTTATTTTCACCATATAATTTTTCCATGACATATGTTAGGGGATAGATAGTTGTATAAATATTTGCAGTCTTTGTTTCATTATCATTTTTGTTACAACCACAAACTCCTAAAAGCACTATTAATAAACTAAAAAATATTTTTACTTTTTTCATATATTCTCCTTCAATTCTTTTTTAATTTTACTATAAATCAACTCATTTGTAAAATACTTTTAAAAACTAGTTATTTTTGGTATAATTACTTTGGTGATAATATGAACTTCTTAGACAAGTATAAAATTAAAATAAATAATACTAAATTATTAGAAGCAGCATTAACTCATTCGTCTTATAGTAATGAACATGCAAATACGATTAATTATGAAAGATTAGAGTATTTAGGAGATGCTGTTTTAGAATTAATAATAAGTGATTATTTTTATAATAACTCTAATTTAGCAGAAGGTGATATGACAAAATTACGAGCTAGTTATGTTTGTGAAAAAGCATTAGCTACTTATGCTAAAAATGATGTTGGCTTTATACCTGATATTAAAGTAGGAAATGGTCAACAAGATAATATTAATGATACAATAATTGCTGATATATTTGAATCAATTTTAGCAGCTATTTATTTAGAAAAAGGCTTAGAAGTAGCAAAGGATTACATTTATCAAATAATTGTTCCTTATATAGAAAGAGGTTCTGAATTTTTTGATGATTATAAAACTAAATTACAAGAATTAGTACAAACTGATCGTAATTCACTAGTATATGAACTTGTTAAAGAAAGTGGAGAACCGCATAATAAAAAATTTGAAGTAGTGGTTAAAATTAATGATATTATTTATGGTAGAGGAATTGGTAAGAGTAAAAAAGAGGCTGAACAAAATGCTGCATATAATGCTTATCAAAAAAGTGCAAAGTAGGAGTAATTATGTATTTAAAAAATATAAGAATAGATGGTTTTAAATCATTTGCTGATAAAACAAATTTTGAATTAAAGCCTGGTATTACAGCGATAGTAGGACCAAATGGTAGTGGTAAAAGTAACATAGTAGACGCTATTAAATGGGTTTTAGGTGAACAATCTATTAAAAGTTTACGTGGTAGCAATAATATGACTGATGTTATATTTAGTGGTACTGAAAAAAGAGATGGCATGAATAAAGCTAGTGTAAC
>CAZJEY010000040.1:0-5840 GCA_964545135.1 uncultured Mycoplasma sp.
TTCTTATTTATGGGAGATGCTGGAACTATTAAAGAAAAAGATATCTTAGATAAATATAATTTAAAAGATATAGATTTTTTAAAAGTAGGACATCATGGTTCTAATACTTCATCAAGTAAAGAATTTATAGATAGTGTTAATCCTAAATATAGTTTGATATCAGTAGGTAAAAACAATAGATATGGGCATCCAAAAGAATCAGTATTAGATACATTATCTAATTCAAAAATATATAGAACAGATTTAGATAGAAGTATAGAAATAAAACTAAATAAAAAAGGATATAAGATTAGAACCTGTAGTCCATAGAAAGGAGAAAAAAATGGAAGATAAATATTATATTAATATAAAAGAATATTTAATAGGCAATGAAGCATTTAAAAAAGTAAAAGATTATAGTAAAAATAAAAATGATTTAATTACTTATTATAATGTGGGAAAAGAATTATCAAAAGCAGGCAAACATTATGGAGAAGGCATAATAAAAAAATATTCTAAAAAATTAAAAGAAGATTTAAATAAAGTTTATAGCTATAGAAGTTTAAATTATATGATTAGATATTATGAGTTTCAAAAAGTGCAGTCAGTGACTGCAAATTTATCTTGGGGACATTGGATAGAATTATTATCTATCAAGGATATTGAAGAAATTAGATATTATGCAACTCAAACTGAAATTAGATGTTTAACTACCAAAAAATTAAGAGAAATAATTAAACATGATGAGTATGGAAGGATTCCGTTAGAAACAAGAAGAAAAATAAAACTAAAGTCAGAGGTTAATGTAAAAGAATTGGTTCCCAATCCAATTTTAATTAGAAATAAGAATAACATAGAAATAATTAATGAAAAGGTATTACATAATTTAATATTAGATGACATAGAATCATTTATGAATGCGTTGGGTAATAATTTTAGTTTTATAGGAAGTGAATATAAAATTAAAATAGGTGATAGTTATCATAAGATTGATTTATTATTTTTTAATATTAGATATAATGCATATGTAGTAGTTGAATTAAAAGTAACTGAGTTTAAAGCTGAATATATATCGCAAGTTCAAAAATATATGAATTATATTGATAAAAATATAAAAGAAATAAGTAATAATAATACAATTGGAATCTTAATTTGTAAAAAAGAAAATAAGTTTGTAATAGAATATTGTTCAGATGATAAAATTGCTGTGAGAGAATATGAATTAATAAAATAAATTGGTGGTGATATTATGTTAGGAGCAATTTATAGAGAAACTGCTAATGACATTGCTAGAAGAAAGAAACCAAGATATAGAGAAGACATTTTAGACAATATGGGTAGTGATGAGTTAATTGCTAATTTTATTTAGAATTTCTCAAACAGAACAAAAATTTAAAAATGAAAATATAAAAATTGCAAAAGAAGCAAATGGAGAGAAAATAAAACATGCACTTTAATGATAGATTAATCATAAAATAAAGTACATTATATAATGTTTAAATAGATTTAAGAGTAATTGCTCTTTTTTCTTTTCTAAGTTATAATAAAATAGATGTTTATGAATACATATTTGATAGTAGGAACAATTAATTATTTTAAAGAAAAAGAAGTAAATAAGATTATTAAAGATAACCCTTATATTACTTTTGATTTAGAATGCAATACTTTAGAAGAATTAATTACTGAAGCTTCTTTTTCATCGATGTTTGATGATAAAAAATATATTATTATTAAAAATGCGAAGTTTTTCTATCCGAGCAAGAAGGACAACGAAACCGATAAAATAAAAAAAGAAATGGAATTATTTAATAGATATTTAGTTGATGAAAATAAAAAGGTTTATTTAATATTTATGTTAGATAAAAAGCCTGATGGTAAAAAGAAAATAACTAAATTAATTAATGAACATAATAATATAATAGAAATTAAATCGTTAACTAAAACAGAAATGAAAGTAGAATTAAAAAAATATGTTGAGTTAAATAAGTTTAAAATAGATGATAATAGTTTATGGTATATTATTAATAATTCTTTAGGGAATTTTGATATATGTATAAGTGAAATCGATAAATTAATGCTATATTATTTGCAACCTTGTTATATTGAAAATAATATTGTTAAAAAATTAGTAAGCAATAATATAGCTGATAATAACTATGAATTAATAGATAGTATTATGGAACGGAAACTATTTGAAAGTCTAGATAATTTAAAAATTATTAAAACATATAAAATAGATCCAATAGTTATATTTTTAGGCATAGCATCAGAAATTAGAAAAACATATCGAGTATACTTGTATAACAAGTTAAACTATTCAGTTAGTGATATTTTGAAAACGATGGGTATTCAAGATTTTCAATTAAAAAAATATTTTAATTATTTAAGAATATATAATGAAAATGAATTAAAAAGTATGTTAATTAAATTAAATAAATATGACTATATATTAAAGAGTAAAAATACTGATAAAGAAATGTTATTATACAAATTTATTATAGAAAATTGCGAATAAATTACCTTTTGGCATTAATTGGCATATTAGCTTATTTACACCAATTTGACATTTTTGCTTCTTTGTGCTATACTATATCACGTGCGCCAAAGGGAGGATATATTGTATGCATTGAATCAAAGTCAAGTTATTTGATAGCGATTTATTAAATACACATAAAAAATATTTTAATCAATTGTTAATTTATTTATTAATAATTGGATTAATTATTACAAGTTTTAGCACAAAAGAATCAGTTATATATTATTCTGATAACATCATCCTAAAAAGTAGTAGTGTTTCTTCAAAAGAAACTTCAAAAAAGACATTAACTTACAAAGAAAAGAAGGATATTGTCTTAAAAAAATATAATTTATCGGAAAATATGTATCAGGTTTTAGCATCGATAGTTGCTTCAGAATCAAAAGCAAACTCATATAATGATGCTTATGCGGTCATTAATACTATTTATAATAGAACAATGAGTAAAAGATGGGTAAACCATATCAATAATACTTATGGTAGTGGTAAAGGAGAAAACCTTTATTACCAAGCCATAGCACCTAATCAATTTACTGTATATAGTAGTGGTTCTTATAAGAAATATATGTATAATATTCCAAAAACTGTAGAGGAAGCTATTATAGATCTCTTATATACTGAAGAATCATTACATAACTATTTAAGTTTTAGATCAAATAGTTATAAAGGCGCCAATACAGTTCAGTATGATGAAGGTGGAAATAAGTATTTTAACGAAATAGCAGTTAATGATTTAATACAAAAAAATAACGTAATTTAATATCACGTTATTTTTTATTGTTCTAATATTTTATTAGTATTTTTAAAATTTAATTTTGCAATTTCTTTTAATTTATCTTTACCATATTTGGTAACTATTTCTTTACCAATCTTATCTACTTCTTCACCAGCACCTTTAGGTAATGGTATATGTATACTATCGGATAATTTATCCATCTCTCTTAAAAAAATATATCTACTAATAATTGATGATACAGCTACACTAAATACTTGATCTTCTGCTTTAGTCAAAAAAGTAATATGTTTAACAACATTATCTATGCCATCTAAATACTTATAATAATTTTCTTTAGAACAAAATTCATCAATAACAATTTTGGCATAATTATATTTTTCTTTACTCATTAGAGTATAAATTGCTTTATTATGTAAATATGCTTTTATTTTATTCATATTAGCATTTTTTTCTTGGGCATTATTATATGTTATATTATCCATGATAGTTGTAACGTGGGGAATTTTTTCAATCAGTTGAGGGGCTAATTCTTTAATCTTTTCATCAGTAATTTTTTTAGAATCTCTTACTCCTAATTTTTCTAAATATTCAAATTGTTCTGTAGAAACAAAAGAAGCTGTTACGACAATAGGTCCAAAGTAATCACCAGTACCAACTTCATCACTCCCAATAGTAGAATAGTTCATAAAATCCACTTCTTTTTTCTTAGTCTCTGATCCATCATAGTTTATAACTCTATTGTTCAATTTTTTTTCTAAGTCTATCCAAAGGTTAGCATCAATATCAGCGCTTGTTCCTTGAAACATTAATTTACCACTTTCGTATAAAGTGACAGTAGTATCTTCTTCCATAGCTTGAAATACAGCATAAGGTGGCGTTTTATCTTTTCTTTTATCTTTATAATATTCAATTACTTTTGGTTTTAAATTATCACTTATTTTAAAAACTATAGTCATGTTTACACCTCAAAATAATTTTATCATATTATTCTTTATTTTTCATTAAAATTATAATATAATTATCCTAGGGAGATGATTGTGTGACGTTAAGTTTAATTATTGATATTATCATAGTTTTATTTTTAGCATTAGGTGGTTATTATGGTTGGAAAGCTGGGGTACTAAAAGCTTTAGTTAAGTTTGTTGGATTAATTGCAATTGCAATAATATCTTTTACATTGAAAGGCTACTTAAGTACGATATTTATTAAATATTTACCATTTATTAATTTAGGTGGGGTATTTAACGAATTATATTCAATAAATATATTTGTTTACAATGCTTTGGCCTTTTTGATTATATTTATTTTATTGTATTGCGTGCTTAATATTATATTATCGATTACAGGATTCTTAAACACTTTATTAAAGTTTACTATTGTTTGGATTTTGCCATCAAAAATATTAGGAGCTATAGTAGGTGTATTAGAAGCCTGGGTATTTATCTTATTAGCGTTATTTGTTTTAGCACAAATACCTTATACTACAAGTAGTATTTATGCCAGTAATATTGCACCCGCTATGATGAAATATACTCCATTAATTGGACCATTTGTAGAGAAAACAGCAAATAGTATGGAAGAAATTTATGTTATGGTAAAAGATGGCATAAAAGAAGGTTCAATTCAAGATTTGGATTTACAAATATTAGTTAAAGCATTGGGGTCTGGTATAGTTACAAAAGACCAATTAAACGAATTAATTGATGAAGGAAAAATTGATTACGAAAATGTTTCATTTGGATAGGAGATAAAATGACATATTTAGAAAATGAAAATGATTTTAATAATTTAATAAATAATAATTTAATATTAGTAGATTTTTTTACAGAATGGTGTGGACCATGTAAGATGTTAGGTGAGGTATTAGAAAGTGTTGATTTTATAAAAATATTAAAAGTTGACGCTGATAAATTTCCGAATCTTGCTGTTAAATATGGAATTATGAGTGTTCCCACTTTATGTTTTTTTAAAAATGGTAATCTTTTAAAAAGAGAAATCGGTTTTAAAACAATAGATGAATTAAAAAAAATAATTAATGATTTAGAAGCACAAAACTAGTGCTTTTTTTATTGAAAAAGTAATTAAAAAGTGTTAATATTTTATTAGATAGAAAGAGGTAACCTAAAATGATAAAAAATTTTATTAATAATGCCTCGCGTAAGCAAAAAATTGTTTCTGGAGGATGCATTTTACTAGTAATTTTAGAAATAATATTTATTTATTTAGCAATAGTAAGTTATAATAATAAAAACTTAGATAAGTATATAGTGGGTGTAAATAATAAAACAAATAGAATGCTAGCAATAATGTTAGAAGATGAAAATGGTGATTATAAATCTTATAATAGTGAAACATTTCCTGAATTTCCCTATATATTTAACAATGAATTATCAAAATGTATGGATATAAAAGGAAATGTCATAGAAGATGCTATTTTTTATGATGAAGATACCAATCTAGCTAATGTAGTAGTAACTAAAACAAGTCAATGTTATTTTTATTTTAATCGACCAAAAGAAGTTGGAGTCTCTCTTACTAATAAATTAATCAATAGCGGTGAATTATGGCAAAGTGGTTTAGAAGGCGATG
>CAZJEY010000041.1:0-5801 GCA_964545135.1 uncultured Mycoplasma sp.
ATTTTACTAATTTTAATATCTTGTTTAGTAGGATGAATATTAACATCTACCATAGTTGGATCAATTTCAATATTTAAAATAACTACTGGATATTTACCATCAGGTTTATAAGTATAATAAGCATCATTAATTGCCTTATTTATTTCCATATTTCTAACTACTCTACCATTTACAATAGTAGTTAAATGATTTCTATTAGCTTTTAAAATTTCAGGTTTAGAAATATATCCCTCAATAATAAAGTCATCATTCATATTTTTTATTTTAATCATTTTACTTGAAGTTGCTACACCATATATTTCATGGATAGTTTTTAATAAATCATTACTACCGCTAGTTTTTACTATTATATTATCATTATTAGTTAAGGTAAAACTAATATTAGGTTTAGCCATGGCTAATTTTTCAATAAAAGTTACTATATTATTTAACTCAGTATTTTCGCTTTTTAAATACTTTAGTCTTGCTGGCGTATTATAAAATAAATTTTCTACAGTTACTTTAGTACCAATTCTAGCATCAGCTAATTCGTCAGTTAAAACTTTTCCACCTTTAATTACTATCTTAGTTCCCACTTCTTTTTTAGTAGTAATTAAAGTTATTTCACTTACACTGGCAATGCTTGGAAGTGCTTCACCACGAAAGCCTAAAGTATTAATGAAATATAAATCATCATCTCTATATATTTTACTAGTAGCATGTCTTTTAAAACACATTAGGGCATCAGTATGATCCATACCAATTCCGTTATCAGTTACAGTAATTTTACTAAGTCCACCTTTTTCTAAAGATACTTTTATTATAGTAGCATTTGCATCAATACTATTTTCAACTAGTTCTTTTACTACACTACTACATTTTTCTATTACTTCACCAGCTGCAATCTTATTAGCTAAGTTTTCAGACATTTCCTTTATAACACTCATTTTCCACCTATAATTGACTTTCTAATTTCTAATTCTTTATTAGATTTAATAGTACTACCCTTTTTAATATAGATAAATCCAATATCTTCTAAATAGACATCGCTATTATTTTCTAAAAAATATTCATACTCATAATTCTTTATTTTCTTTTTGGTCTTAACAATCACATTATCCTTTAGAAAAAGAGTCATATTAAGAATATTATCAGTTGTAATTATATAATCATTTATAATAAGTTCATAATCGCTTTTTAAAGTCTTAGTACTTACTTTTATTTTGTCATAAATACTTTTTTTACTAAGAATTATTCCCGGAGTATCATAAATAGTATATCTTAAATAATCTAATTTAATAAAATCTAGCGTAGTATTATTAAATTTACTAGTAGTTAATTTCGTATCTAATAGGGTATTTATTAAAGTAGATTTTCCACTAGAAGTTTCCCCACAAAATAAGACACATTCTTCTTTTTCAATTCTTTTAATTATCTCATTTAAACCTATTTTATCTTTACCACTTATTAAGATAACATCATTAATATTATAAGAAGATTTAATATTGTCTAAAATATGATTTAAATTACTATTCTTCGGTAATAAATCTATTTTATTAATAACTAATACTTTATTACAAGTAATTTTATTATATAAATTAATAACATTATTGTTAAGATTTATTATATCTGTTATAAAAAAAGTATAATAATTTAACGCATTAATCTTAGCTACGATAATATCATTAGATAAATTATCTACTTCCAAGGCCTTACCATAATGAATTGTTTTAAAACATCTTTCACAATATGAGTTAGTTAATTTTGGCGTATATCCAACCAATGATTGGTTATCATTTTGTAATGTTACGCCACAGCCAATACATTTACTCATCTATTTCACCTACAATTAATATACCATTATTTTTTAACTTTTTAATAATTTTTCTTTCAAAGAATCTATTTATTTTTGTTCTAAATGGTTCATTAGGACTTATGGGATTAACTAAAATACTAGTAAATCCCATTTTATTAGCGCCCAATACATCAGTTAATAATTGATCTCCAATACAAGCAATTTCAGTATCTTTATAACCATATAAATCTAATACTTTTTGATATTTTTTCTTAAAAGGCTTACCAGATTTGTATGATGAATCAACATTTAATTTTTCTTTAAATGGTCTAACTCTATTTTTAGTATTATTACTTAATAATATTATTTTAAAATCTTTATTAAGATTATAAAATAACTCTTTTATTTTTTTATCAGGTTCATTTACTTCATAACTAGAAATTGTATTATCCAAATCAAATATTAAACATTTTATACCCATTTTTTTTAGCTTTTTATAATCAATAGAATATACATTTTGATAAAATAAATCAGGTACAAATTTATCCATATAATCACTTCTTTCTAAAATAAACTTAATTGAGCTGATTCAGGCATGCCATCTAATACACCTAAAGATTTTAATTTTTCTAAAGTTGTTTGATTTACATGACCTCTAGTTTGAAAATCTTCTATACAATAAAATGGTTTTTCATTTCTAGCTTCAATTATTTGATTAGCAACAGAATCACCTAAGCCATCTAAAGTTCGAAAAGGACTTATTAAAGTTATTCCATCATCTGCTATAATATAATTTTTACTATCACTTTTTTGTAAATCAATATTGCCAAATTTAAAGCCTCTGGCTGTTGCTTCTAAAGCCAATTTCAATGTTTCTAAAACACTTGTTTCTTTATTCGTAGCATCATATCCTTTAGCTACTATTTCATTTATTTTCTGTTTAATAGCGTCATAACCTTTAATCATTGTTTCTAAATCAAAATCTGAAAAACGTGTTGAAAAATATGAAGCATAATACTCAGCAGGTTTATGAACTTTGAACCAAGCAATACGAAATGCACTCATGACATAAGCAGCTGCATGGGCTTTAGGGAACATATATTTTATTTTATGACAAGAATCTATATACCAGTCGGGAATACCAGCTTCTTTCATTACTTCTACATGTTTAGCCCAACCTTCAGGATCCTTACTAGCTTTACCTTTACGCACAAATTCCATTATTTTAAATGCTTTTAATGGCTCTAAACCATTTTGAATTAAATAAACCATAATATCATCACGACAACCAATTACTTCTTTAAATGGCACAATATTCTTCTTTATTAATTCTTGGGCATTACCAAGCCATACATCAGTACCATGAGATAACCCTGATATTTTAATTAATTCAGCAAAAGTAGTCGGTTTTGTATCTCTTAACATTCCTATAGTAAAAGGTGTTCCAAACTCAGGCACTCCTAAAGTACCCGTATCATTTAAGATTTGTTCTTTGGTAACCCCTAAAGGTTTAGGTGATAAAAATATCCCCATTGTTTCTTTATCATCAAATGGAATAGTTTTAACATCTATACCAGTTAAATCTTGTAGCATTCTAAGTTGAGTAGGATCAGTATGACCTAAGATATCAAGTTTTAATACATCTTGATCAATAGCATGATAATCAAAATGAGTTGTTCGCCAGTTTGCATCAATATCTTCAGCAGGATATTGATATGGTGTGAAATCAAAAACATCCATATATCCTGGAATAACAACAATTCCTCCCGGATGTTGACCTGTAGTTCTTTTTACTCCTACACAACCTTTGGCAATTCTTTCTACTTCAATATTTCGCATTGAAATGTTTAGTTTTTCACAATATCCTCTTACAAAACCGAATGCTGTTTTCTCAGCAACAGTACCAATAGTTCCTGCCCGATATACATTATCAACTCCAAATAATACTTTTGTATATTCATGAGCTGCTGCTTGGTTTAAATCTGAAAAATTCAAATCAATATCGGGAACTTTATCAGCATTAAATCCTAAAAAGGTTGCAAAAGGCATATCTTCTCCATCTTTTTGCATTAAAGTATTACAATTAGGACATAATTTATCTGGTAAATCAAAACCAATTCCATACTCTATTGCTAAATCTTCACCATTTTCATTCTTAAATAAACTTAATTTGCATTTTGGACAACGATAATGACTTGGCAAAGGATTTACTTCCGTAATACCCATCATAGTTGCTACAAAAGAAGAACCAACACTACCACGTGAACCAACCAAGTAACCATCATCATTACTTTTTTTAACCAGTTTTTGAGCAATTAAATAAATTACATCAAAGCCACCACCAATAATACCTTTTAATTCATTATCAATTCTTTCTTCTATTATTTCTGGTAAGTTTTCACCATAAAGTTCATGAGCTCTATTATAAACCATTTCTTTTACTATTTCTTTAGAATTATCAATCTTTGGTGAAAAAGGTATGCCTCCCGTCTCTATTATTACTTCTACAATTTCACATTTACTTGCAATTATATTAGGATTAGTAACAACTATTTCATACGCAAGATCTTTATCTAAGAAGGAAAATGCTTCTAACATTTCATCTGTTGTATAAAAATGCATATCTGGTGGTGTAATACCATTACGATTTAAAGGATGTAATTTACCATTAGTTTTTTGAGCAATTATAATATCACGATAAATCTTATCTTCTCTTTTTAAATGATGAACATCACCAGTAGCACATACTAAAACACCTGCATCACGAGCAACTCTAATAATTTTATTTAAATGGCCTAAAATATCTGCCATACTTCTAATTCTAGTATCATCACTATTAATTAAATAAGCATAACACTCTGGTGGTTGAACTTCTATATAGTCATAATATTGCATCATTTTAGCTAATTCTTCATCTTCTTTAGTAAATGCTTCATTAAATATTTCACCATTAACACAACCACTACCAAAAAGTAACCCTTCTCGGTAAATATCAAGTTCTTTTCGTGGTAATTTGGGTTCAGAATTTTTAAATAAATATTTTGTATTAGCATAACTAATAATTTTAAATAAATTCTTTAAACCTACTTTATTTTTAACTAAAACATTCATATGAAAAGGTTTAGAAAATTTAATTAACTCTTCTTGATTAACTGAATCGTACAATTTAGTAGTTGTTTCAATATTCATCTTATCCGCTTGTTTAGCCATTTTATAAAAGGCAATAGCAGTACCTTCACTATCGTAATCGGCACGATGGTGAGCACTTTCATCCCAAGGTACTTCTAAATTCTTTACTAATGTTGATAACTTATGATTTTTCCAATTAGGATATAGCATTCTAGCCATACTCATAGTATCAACTACAGTATTTTTAAATTCGCCTAAATTATATTTAGAATAAGCTGCTTCGATAAAGCCAATATCAAATTTAGCATTATGAGCAACCATAGGAGCATCTTTGACCCATTCAATAAATCTTTTAGTTACATTTTCTTCTGTATCTTTATCTTCTAACATCTCATCTGTAATATTAGTAAGCTCTACTATTTTCTCAGGAAGCTTTCTATTTGGATTAATAAGTTCATCAAAGCGATCAGTAACAACCCCATTTTTAATTTTAACAGCACCTATTTCAATCATTTGATCTACAAAAGGAGTAAATCCTGTTGTTTCTGTATCAAATACTACATATTCTTCATCAAGCAGGCTATATTCTTTTAAATTATAGATTAAATCAATAGTATTATTAACAATATTTAATTCACTACCATAAATAACTTTAAATTTATCTTCTTCATTTTCAATTTTACTATTAATATCACATACAGCATGATATAAATCTGGAAATGCTTGAAGGCAGTTATGATCGGTTACAGCAACTGCTTTATGATTTAAAGAACGTGCAAATTTAACTAGTTCCTTGGCATCAACTACCCCATCCATTTGGCTCATCTTAGTATGCAAATGAAGTTCTACTCTTTTTTCTTCACTTTTATCTTCAATTATTTTATCTTTACTAGAAATT
>CAZJEY010000042.1:0-5685 GCA_964545135.1 uncultured Mycoplasma sp.
ACTAAAGTAACTTATGATGCATTTTTAGAATTATGGAACGCTGCTAATCAAGAAGGCTATTATTTAATGGTAAATTCTTCTTATCGTGATTTTGCTAAACAAACTAGTATATTTGAAGATTATAAAAATAGATATGGAACTGAATATGCTGAAAATTATGCAGCTCATCCAGGATACTCTGAACATCAAACGGGTTATGCTTTAGATATAGTGGATAAAAATTATACTAGTAAAGATTCTTTTACAAATTCACCTAGTTTTAATTGGTTAAAAGATAATGCTTATAAATATGGATTTATATTACGTTATCCTAGTGATAAAGAAGATATAACAGGAACAAATTTTGAAAGTTGGCATTATCGTTACGTAGGAAATGAAGTTGCCAAATATATATATGAAAATAATATTACCTTTGATGAATACTATGCATATTATTTAGACAAATAACTCTTTATTTGATATAATAATATAGGTGAATGAAGATGAATTATCCGAATAGTATTAATAAGGAATATCATAAAGTAATTTCCCACGCTAATAGAGGTATGGATCTGGAAGCAATAATTAATGAAACTAATGAATATTTAAGAGAGAAAGATATTGCTTTAATATATAAAAAGCCAACACCTATTGGTATATCTGATGTTGAATATAAAAATAATCATGCCGTAATAAAAAAAGGATATTTTGCATATCAATCAACTCTTGATTATAATGGCTTATATAAGGGTAAATATTTAGAGTTTGAAGCAAAGAATACGGAGTCTAAGACTTCTTTTCCTTTAAATAATATTCATGAGCATCAAATTAAACATATAAGAAAAGTAATAAAACATAATGGTATTGTATTTTTAATAGTAAGAATTAATAATGAAATATATGTATTAATGGGTAAAGATTTTATAGATTATATTGATAACCATAAGCGAAAAAGTATTCCATATTCTTATTTTCAAGAGGTTGGATATTTATTAAAATATTATTATGGTAAAGGATTAAATTATCTACAAATAATTGATAATTTTATAAGGAGTGATATGGATGAAAAAAATGAAAATTAAATCTAAAAGAAATAAAACAAATAATAAGAAAACTAAAAAATTTAGTTGGAAAACAATATTGACGTGGCTTTTATTTGTTGGGATAGCCATTGTTAGTTTATGTTTGGTTTTTGCACTTTATATTATAATTGCATCACCAGACTTTGATACTGATAAACTATATAATAAAGACGCAACTGTTATATATGATAAAGATAAAAATGAAATAGCTAGAATTGGTGAACAAAACAGAAAAATTATTTATTATGATGATTTACCCGAAGTATTAATAGATGCCCTAATTGCTACTGAAGATTCAAGATTTTATCAACACAATGGTGTAGATATGCTCCGTTTTATTAAAGCGAGTTTTGGACAATTATTAGGTAATTCAAATGCTGGTGGAGCATCAACAATTTCAATGCAAGTTATTAAAAATACTTATACTTCTAAAAATGCTAGTGGTATAAGTGGCATCATTAGAAAATTTACTGATGTTTACATGGCTGTATTTAAATTAGAAGCAAAATATACAAAAGAAGAAATTATTGAGTTCTATTTTAACTCACAATGGTTTGGTTATGATGGTAATCTAAATTATGCAGGTATTTATGGAGTAGAACAAGCTAGTCAATATTACTTTAATAAAAGTGCAAAAGATTTAAATTTAGCTGAAGCAAGTTTAATTGTTGGAATGTTTCAAAATCCATATCTATATAATCCTTATAAAAATCCTGAAGGATGTACAAATCGTCAAAATGTTGTTCTTAATTTAATGGTAAAACATGGTTATATTACTGAAGAAGAAAAGAAAAATGTCCAAAAAATAAGTGTTTCTTCTCTACTAGCTGACAATGATGTTGTTAGTGAAAATAATTATCAATCTTTTATTGATTATGTACTAGATGATGTTGAAAAACATACTGATTTTAATCCATATGAAGATGAACTGGAAATATATACAAATTTTGATCCAGCAATTCAAGCCAGTCTTACAGCTGTTGAAAAAGGAGAAGCGTTCACCTTCCCTAACGATGTTGTTCAATTAGGAATAGCTGTTACTGATGTTAAAAATGGATCAATCATCGCATTATCTGGAGGTCGTGGATATAAAGCCAAAGGTTTAAATAGAGCAACTGATATATCACGTCAGCCTGGATCTACTGCAAAACCGCTAATTGATTATGCAATGTATATTCAAAATATAAGTCAAAGTACTTACGCCATGTTCTTAGATGAACCTACAACTTATTCAAATGGAACAAAAATAACCGATTATGATAATAGCTATAAAGGATTAATTACGATGCGTTATGCTCTACAAGATTCAAGAAATATTCCTGCCCTACTTGCTTTCCAAGCTGTTGCCAAACAAGATAAAACAATTTTAGAAGATTTTGCTCATAGTATTGGAATAAACTATGGTGAAGAATTATATGAATCTGCTTCAATTGGAGGATTTAATGGTATGAGTCCTTTAGGAGTTGCATCAGCTTATGCTACATTTGGTAGAGGTGGTTATTATATTGAACCATATTCGTTTACTAAAGTTGTAAATTTAGAAACTGGTGAAGAATATAAGAATAGTTATACTAAAACAGAAGTTATGGAAGAAACAACTGCGTTTATGGTAAATAATATTTTAATTGGCGTATATGGTGGTAAAGGCGTTAGTGGTACTCAAATCGGTGGTAAAACAGGAACTACAAATTTAAATGCTGACACAAAGAAAAAATATGGTCTTCCTGGGGGAGCATCAAATGACTTTTGGATTGTGTCATATACAAGTGATTATTCAATAGCATTATGGTATGGGTATGATACATTAGGCCAAAAAGATGAAAATGGCAAACCATATTATTTGACTAGTGGTATGGGTGGTTCAGCAAGAAGACAAATTATGAATTATTTAGCAACTCATATTTATAAGAAAAATGCTACCTTTAGCACTCCTAAAAATATTACTAAAGTTAATGTTGAATTAGAAACATTTCCAGCACAACTTTGCAGCGAATATACACCACAAAACTTATGTGTAAGTGAGTATTTTGTTTCAGGTGCTGAACCAACTGATGTAAGTACAAGATTTAGTAAACTAACTGCTCCTACTAATGGTAGTATCTCAAATAATGGTAATACAGTTACTATAAAATGGGATTCTGTAGCTACTCCTGATGCTGTTAGTACTAGTTACTTATCAGAACATTTTAATGAATATTATGGTGATCATGCTGAAAAGTATTATCAAAACAGACTAAACTATAATGCCAGTTATATTGGATCATTTGGTTATGATATATATATTAAGAATGCTAATAATTTAACTTATGTAGGATTTACTACTAGCAATTCGTATGTTTACACAGGAATTCCTACAGGTGACTTTGTAGTAAAAAGCGCTTATTCAATATTTAAAAGCAACCAAAGTGATGGCTTAACTATAAAAGTACAAAGTCAAAATACAGGTGATGTTACACCTAGTACGCCAGAGATTGAAGATAATCAAGATAATCAAGATGGTCTAGATTAAAACGTTAAGATTTCTTAACGTTTTTTAGTAAGATAAAAAAAAAATATAGATTTTATCTATATTCTGAAGTACTTAATACTTTATCAACAACACTTCTTACATTTTCAAATGTAAATGGTTTTGGAAGCACATCAACTATATCATAGCCAAATGCTCTATCAATTCGTTCTTTTTGAACATCACCAGTTATAATACATACGGGAATTCTTTTAAACAATTTATTTTCTTTAAAATAATCTAAAACTTCAAAACCGTCTACTTCCGGCATATTTAAATCAAGTAATAAACAACAAATTGAATCATCTATATTATTATTTATTATATCAATAGCCTCTTTACCATTTAACGCCGTTACTATTTCATAATTATCTCTAAATGCCCTATCAACAATATTACTAATTAACTTAGAATCATCGGCAACAAGTATTTTTTTCATATTTCCTCCTATTTTAAATACTCTTTAGCTACATTAGTAATTCTTTCTGCTTCTTTCATTAAATCAGCAAATTTAGTTTTTACTTCATCAACATTATTGGCTTTACTAGCTAATTCATGTTCATAAGCTAATTCAGCTAATTTTTTAAAGCCTAAATACTTAGAATCACTTTTCATTGCATGCACTAATATAGCATAATTTTCCATATCTTGTTTTGATAGATAATCTGTCAATTGACTTAATCTTGTTTCCTGTTCAGCAACAAAGTCCTCTAATGTTTCATCATAAAAAGATAAATCACCTAATAAATCAATTGCACTTTCTAGATCAACACCATTATCTGTTAAAATACTTACATCCCTCATAGTATCCTCCCTATAATTAGATTATAACACAATTTAAAAAAATATCATTAGAAAAATAGACATATTGTCAAATATATGTCTATTTTAAGAAATTATTTAATATTTTTTCTAACTCAACTTTATTGATAGGTTTTGATAAATAATCATCAAATCCTTTTTTTAAATATTGTTCTTTCATTCCAGCAATAGCATTTGCCGTTAATACAACGACAGGAATATTAAATCCATTATTCTTTTTTAATTCTTTTAAAGTATCAGATCCACTTAATCCTGGCATCATATCATCCATAAATATTAAGTCATACATCTTACCACTATTGATTTTATCTAAACATTCCTTACCACTCATACACTCATCAATATCTAGTTTATAACTTTCAAGCAAGCGATGAGCTACTTTTAAATTTATTTTATTATCATCAACTATTAATACTTTTTTATCTTTTAAAGAAACTTTAGATTTCTTCTTAACTTCAGTAACTTTTATAGTCGGTTCTTTCACTATTTTTTGATCAAGTGATACTGTAAATTTTGAACCTTTACCATAAACTGACTGAGCAACAATTTTACCACCCATTAAATCAACCAATTTTTTAGTAATAGCAAGTCCTAATCCAGTCCCCTCTATAGTCATATTTTTTTCTAAGTCAAATCTTTCAAATTTAGTAAATAACTTATCAATATTTTCTTTCTTTATTCCAATACCAGTATCTTCGACACTTATTATCATTCTGACAACATTACCTTTAATTACACTATTTACTGTAAAACAAATGCTACCTTTTTTTGTATATTTTACTGCATTAGTTAGTAAATTCAAGACAATTTGTTTAACTCTTACATAATCACCTTTTAAATATTGTGGTAAAGTTTCATCAATATTAACTTTAAATTCTAAGGGCTTTTCTCCTATCCTAGCTTTAATTAGTTTTACTAAATCATCAAAAACTTTATAAGAATCATATTCAACATTTACAATTTCAAGTTTATTTGCTTCAATTTTAGAAATATCTAAGATTCCATTTACTATTTCTAAAAGGTTTTGACTAGCAGCCATAATATCACGAGCTTCTTCTTTAATTACTTTAATATTATTTTCTTCTAATATTAATTGACTAAAACCATCTATTGCATTAAGGGGTGTCCTTATTTCATGAGACATACTTGATAAAAATTCTGTTTTAGCGTTATTAGCTTTAATTGCTTGATCTTTTGCTATATTCAATTCATTAATTAATTTTAAATCTGGATTTTCAATAGTAAAATACATTAAAAATGTTACAAAAGTTTGCATAGGTATCATTAAAGTAAGTT
>CAZJEY010000043.1:0-5684 GCA_964545135.1 uncultured Mycoplasma sp.
TAAAAGACTCTTTAAAAATATTTTTATCTACTATGGAATAGTTTTCAATATAATAACTTTCATTATTAAAAGCAAGTATTGATTTTTCAGAATAATACTTTTTAGTTCCCATAATAAGTAAAATAACTATAAATAATATTTCAAAATAACTAAACATTTTTTTCATATTATTATTATGAAACATAATAAAAAAACTATTAATTATTTTTTAAATTAATAGTTATGATATTTTGATTATTTATATCTAACTCACGATAAATTACCTTACATTCGTCAAATAATCTTTTAGAAACTATAGTTTCATCAGTATTAGCATATTTATCAGATAAATACACCACTTCTTTAATTCCACTTTGAATTATTTCTTTAGCACACTCATTACAAGGAAACAAATCAACATAAATTTTGGCGCCTTCTAAATCTTTTCTACTTCCCCGATAATTTAAAATAGCGTTACGTTCAGCATGAACTACATAATAATACTTGGTATCTTTGGGATCTCCTTCTCTTTGCCAAGGAAATTTGCTATCTTCAAAACCATTTGGAGTACCATTATAGCCAATTGATAATATGCGATTATTTTTATCGACAATACATGCTCCTACTTGCGTTGAAGGATCTTTGCTACGCAAACTAGATAGTTTTGCTATTGCCATAAAGTATTCATCCCAATTTAAATAATCTTTTCTCATTTTTTACCCTCACCTCATTTTTGCTATCTTTCTCCATTAATTATAGCATAAAATTAGTAAGAAACTACATTTTTCTTAAAATACGAATAAAATGGTTTGCTTCTCTTAAAACATGATCAGAAAGCAAAGGAACTATTATACTTTTTACTTTGCAATTTATTATCCCTTCCTACCTGCAAGTTTAAAGTCTCTTAACTTTAACGTTTCTTCTAAGCTTATTTTAGATAAATTTTGGTCATTACTATAATTTTTAATAATAACATCATATTCATTTGCAAATTGAGAAGCTGTTTGAATCAAATTATCTTCACTAGGATCTAACAAACCTCTTATAAACAGAGCGTGTTCTTTCATAATATTATTCCAAAATAATTCTTGTTCATAAATATAATCTTTAGAAAAGCCTTCTTTACTTTCAATTTTGGCTAGAAGTTTATAATACATTTTAGCTTCATTAATAATATGAGCTATTAATAAAGGATAATTTGTTGTATACATTTTACATGTTAAAACTTGATTTAATATTCCTTTTTTAAATTCAATTAATTTTTCTAATAAAACTAAAGTATTAGTATTAAGTTTACTAATATCATAAATCAATTTCCTATTATAATTTCCATTTTCACTTACTAAATTTAATTCGGCAAGTGTAATACTAGTATCAATATTTATCCCTGTTAAATCACTAGATATTTTTTCTGCTGTCAATGTATTTTTAGTTACTAATTCATTTGATTCTAATAAGTGTTGGGAAATATTATTATTAGCTATATATATTAAATATTTGCAAAACTTTGTTGAAATTTATTAGCTGTTTTTTTTAATTCATCATTTTTTTCTAAAAAATCTGCTTCTATAAAAAAACTATGTTCCTTCATAATCCTATCAAAAAATAAATGTAATTCTAATGAATCTTTAATATAATCGTTATAAGTCATTTTTGCCTCCTATTAATTAATATTCAAAACAAAAAAAGAATACTATTTGTATCTTTTAATTTATAAATTAGTTATAATACATTGATAGTAGATTCTGTCTTATTGTTAATAATTAGATTAATTATTACAACTTTGTTCTAATTTAAGAGGTATTTTATAACTAATTATTTTATCATTTTTAGTTTTTGCATTTATCGATAAGTACAAACTATTCTCTGCATATTCTTTGCATGTTTTCTTATAATCATCAACTGTTATAGTTAAAGTATTTAAAAATTCTTCTAAAGTAATTTTCTCATTACCTTTATAATCACAAGAACTTATTTCTTTTATAATATCGTTATTCATTTCGTACAATGAGCAATCAATATCAGTATATTTCTCATCATCATCTTTTCCACAATATTTTACATTAGTTATATAAATAGACGTTTTTTTATCATTATAAGCAATGCTACCAGAAATTTCAAAATTATTGCAACTGCTTGTTAAAGTTTTAAAGGTAAAATCTTCATCTCTTGATTTAATAATTAAAAATAATATATTTAGTATTATTATAAATAGTATAAGTATAATAATAATGTTTTTCTTAGATTTCTTTGGTTTAATATTACCATCAACCATGCCTTCTAAACTAATATTATAATCTTTACTAATTTGTTTAATGATACTTATATCTGGCATATTTTTACCATTTTCCCATTTGCTAACAGCTTGATAAGTTACGTTATATTTATCAGCAAATTGCTTCTGCGTTAATTTATTTTTATTCCTAATATCTTTAATAATTTTACCAACCTTTTCTTGATCCATAATCTTTTTACTCCTTTTTTTTCATATTATTTGTATTAACAAAAACATAATTACATACATTTACTATTCAAATTGTAACAATTTTTTTACCAAAAGTCATCATTATAAATTAAAAAAGATGAATTATCATCTTTTTTAAAAACTAATCAAATTTTTTCCTTTTGCTTATTAATAACGTACTTATTAACATTATAGAAATTGTAAAAGTAAAGATTACTGGTAAAATATTATCTGACGTTTGTGGATTTTGAATATTACTTTGAATAGTGTTTTTTTCTGCTAAAGTATAAATACTGAAATGGTCAGTAGTAAATACAGCATAATTGTCTTTTACTTGAACATCATGTTCTTCAATATTATTGTTACTATCAACATAATATACTATTAATTCTTTACCATTTAATGAATCTGGAACAGGAATTTTTACTTCAAATTTACCACTATCTAATCTAGTAATATTACTATTAAGTGCATTAGAAAATAACTTTAAATCATACATTACAATATTTTCACTGTTTAATACTTTAATAATATTTTCATAATCTGTTCCACCAGTTAATTTTACTACTTTAATTAAAGTATCAAGTGGTAATTTACCATTAGTACTTATTTCGATATCACTATTTACATCTATGGTCTTATAAGTTAATTCTGTTACTTTAGAACTATCTTTAATAGGAATAACATAATAAGTTTCTGATAAATTTCCAATAGTTGCAGTTACTTCATATACTGGTTCATTTAAATAATTATTTAAATGATGATATGCTCCATCGGTACTATAAACTCTATTTTGAATTAGATCTCTTGCACATTCTTCTTTAGAAGAATATAAACCATTATAAAAAGAATCATTTAAATATAAATCCTGAAAATACTCATTTAAATATTCTAATACTGTCTTATTACTATCTGCTACAGTATATATGTTACCAAATTCTTTTTTTAATCTATTTTCAACATCTTTGACCATATCATTAGAATTACTATCAATATAAAATAAATGATAATAGGATACGATCAAAGGGTTTTCACCAACGTAATAAAGAGTATCGTTATAAGTAAACTCTGATACTCCACCTCTTTCGGTTAGTAAGTCGAAGTCATCACCCATCCTTATATCTATCGAAAAGTTCTTATATCCTACGGCTTTTTTTAATTCTGAAGAAAAGTTAACCATACTTACTTCTTCAGCATCAGGGTCTACAGCAAGATTCTTTAAATAATAAGTTAGCCAATTAAAATATTCTAAATCTGTTAATTCATAATTATCTTTAGTAATATTTTTAACAATACTATCAATTACTTTCTTTGTATCATTATCATAATTATAATTGATACTTAATTTAATTTCCTTTCCTTGATATGTTGCTTCACACTCTGTAAAATTAGCATTACATGTACTAGAATCAATCAAATATTCTTGTTCAAAATATATTTTTTCAAATACAACAAATGCTTGTTCTTCACTAGTTGGTTTAATTGCGTTGATTGTAACTTCTTTTAAAGTTATATTTTCTGCCTTAACACTTAATGGTATAAAACACATAATTATTAAGACAAACACCATAGTTAAAAAATATTTTTTTTCATTTTTCATTGCCTATTCCTCCTAGATTAATATTACCACTAGTTGTATAAAAAATAAAGTATTTTAAAAAATATAATAAAAAAAATTTAATTCAGTTATATATAATATAAAAATGCACCCTATTATAGAGTGCATTTATTAAGCAACTTGGTGCAGGTGAAGGGACTCGAACCCCCACGAATGAATCACTAGATCCTAAGTCTAGCGCGTCTACCAATTCCGCCACACCTGCAAATGGTGGACCTCGTAGGACTCGAACCTACGACCGCCCGGTTATGAGCCGGATGCTCTAACCAACTGAGCTAGAGGTCCATGACTATTTAATTATACTATAATCAATTATAAGTTTCAAGAACTTTTCAATCATTTTTATGAAAAGAAAAAGCAAAAGATTTTACTCTTTTGCTAGCTTATCTTTTCCATCAACCATTCTAGAAACCAACATACTTGATGCCGTATCACCAACAACATTTAATACTGTTGCTGGCGCATCAATTATTGTAGCAATTACTGTTAATATTGGCAAGGCTGCTACTGGAAATCCCATTAAAGTTAAAATCATCATTTCTGAAATTGTACCGCCACCTATTGGAACAGCTGTAATTAATAATGTAACTAATAGTGATACGCCAAGTACTAGCCAAACACTAGGATTAGTATCAAATAAATATACTAAAAACATTATTTTAAAAGCGCTACCTATAATAGAACCATCTTTATGGAAACTTGTTCCAAGAGGAACTATTGTTTCGGCAATATCACTACTTACACCAATATTTTTAGCTGCTCTACTATTTACAGGTATACATGCAGCTGATGAACAAGTACCTAAAGCTGTTGCTGTTGGTGTAATAATATTTAACCAATATTTTTTTAAGCCAACTTTGCCACCACCTATTAAAGCATAAATTGAGTAAACAACAAAATAGACAAACAAACATACTAATGTATAAATTATAAAAGTTTTTAAGAAACCACTAGCTATAGTTGCCCCATATGTACCTATTAGTGCTGCCATGTAGCAACCTAAACCAATAGGAGCATAATACATTATTATTTTAACCAAATTTATTACTACTTCTGAACAACCAGTGATGAATTCACCCACTTTTTCAGTTTTCTTTCCGCCCATTCTAATTGCAAGACCTACTAATATAGACATAATTAATAAAGCAATTATGTTATCTCTACTAAGTAAGTTTGCAAAATCATTTGTACTAATTAAAGAAACAGTTCGATCAAGAATAGATAATTCTTCTGTTTCAGTTCCATTATCTTCTAATAAATCCATTATTTTATTAGTATCCTTTACATCTACTAATTTAAATGAATATGTGCTTGCTACACCAATTACTGCTGCAATTACAGAAACTATAGCAAATACTATAAATATTCTGGAAATTACCTTTTTAAGTCTCTTAGGGCTTTCCATTTTAATTATTGCTGATGTTATAGTTGTAAATATTAAAGGAACGATTACCACAAGTAGTAAGTTTAAAAACAAATCACCAAAAGGTTTTAATACTGCCGCATCGCTTTTAAATATTAAGCCAACTATTACACCTATAATAATAGCGCCAATTAAAATAAGAGTCCCCTTATAATTATTTAATATTTTTTTCAAAAAAACACCTCTTTCTAATTAAATTA
>CAZJEY010000044.1:0-5671 GCA_964545135.1 uncultured Mycoplasma sp.
AACAAGAGTTATAAGTGCGATTGTAGCATTAGCAATATTTATTCCACTTATTATAATTGGTGATGTATATTTTGCAATTTCTATGGGCATACTTTCAGTGCTTGCTTACAAAGAAGTCTTAGATTTAAAAAAATCACATGGTGATATACCAAATATTATTAAAGTATTAGGACTTATTTCTTTAATTTATTTAGTACTGGGTAATTTTAACGAAGAATCTAATTTTTACTTAATTAATGTTCATCAAGTATTTTTACCTTTAGTATTACTTTTAATACCGGTGGTATTTTATGATGAAAAAAAATATAGTACAAAAGATGCATTTTATTTATTAGGTTTTATTTATTTAATTGGTTTATTTTTCTATATAATAATAAGTTTAAGAAATATGCCTGGTGAAAATGCTGGATTATTCCTATTTATCTATTTATTTTCAATTACCATACTTACAGATACTTTTGCCTATATTATTGGAATTCTAATAGGTAAACATAAAATGTGTCCAAATATTAGTCCAAAGAAAAGTTGGGAAGGTTTTTTTGCCGGATTAATTGGTGGCAGTGTTTGTGCCTCAATTGTTTATGCTAATTTAATTGGTGAATTATCTTTTAAAATAGTATTGGTTACTATAATGTTATCAATTATCGGTCAGTTAGGAGACTTAATATTTAGTAAAATAAAAAGAGAAAATGGAATAAAAGATTTTTCTAATATAATGCCAGGACATGGTGGCGTATTAGATAGACTTGATAGTATAATTATTGTAGTTATAACATATATTATACTTACTAATATATTTTAGGAGGCCGTATGTGGATTATAACATTAATAATATTTATATTTATTCTTAGTTTAATTGTCTTAGTGCATGAGCTTGGACATTTTTTCTGGGCTAAAAAATTCGGTGTCCATATTTATGAATTTTCTATTGGCATGGGACCTTTATTATATTCAAAAAAGGGTAAAGATAAAGTTGAATACAATATTAGAGCAATACCTATAGGTGGATTTGTTTCTATGGCTGGCGAAGTATATGAAGATAGTGATAATTTACCTAAAGATAAATATTTATGTAATAAAAAATGGTGGCAAAGAATTATTGTCATGGCTGCTGGTGTTATAAATAATTTTATTTTAGCAATTATTTTAATATTTATTTCATCATTTTGTTTTAAAACAGAAGAAGTTACTTTAAAGCTTGCTGATGTTGTTGCTGGTTCGGCAGTAGAAGAAGCTGGCATTAAAAAAGGCGATACTATAATTAAAGTTAATGGCAAAGATGTAAACTATGTAAATGAATTTCAAATAAGATTATTATTTAGTGAAGATGAAGAAAATCAAGAATTTACAATTTTGCATGAAGATGGCACAACTGATAATTATAATATAGTCCCTAAAAAAATGAAAGATGAAGCGGGTCATGAAATAACTTATGGATATGTTTTTTATGTTGAAAAGATAGATACTTTTAAAGAAAAAATAATGTATTCATTTAAAACATTTATCAATACTTTTGATACAATGAATTTAACTTTGTATGGTTTGTTTACTGGTAAAGTTGGTGTGAATGATTTATCGGGACCAGTTGGAATATTTGAATTTGTAGATGATAGTGTGAGTGCTGATGAATCACTAACAACTAATATTGAATCAATTATTTATTTAATTTGGTTATTATCAATCAATGTTGGTTATTTAAATATATTACCATTCCCAGCATTTGATGGTGGAAGAATATTATTTATTTTAATCGAAAAAATAAAAGGAAGTCCTGTTAATCAAAAGTTTGAAAATATTTGTCATACTATTGGTTTTATCTTGATAATGCTATTAATTATTTATGTAACAATATTTGATATAATAAAATTATTTTAAAGAGCCTAGTCTCTTTTTTGTTCTTGTAGCTCAATTGGATAGAGCAAATGTTTCCGATGCATTAGGTTATGGGTTCGAGTCCCATCAAGAACACCAGATTGATAGAAAACTCGGACACATCCTGAGTTTAAGTAATAGATTACTAACTAGAAATGGTTAGTTTTTTTTCTTTATGTTTGATTTTAATGATTAAATTATTAATTGTAGTAATGTGTGTTATAATAATTGATAACCAAAAGAAAGAGGTGAAATTGTGAAATATAATATTTATTGTGATGAAAGTTGTCATTTAGAATATGATCATCAAAAAATAATGGTTTTAGGTGCAATTAGATGCGAAAAGTCATATAAAAAACAAGCGGTGAATGATATCAGAAATATAAAAGAAAAATATAATATGAATAAGTTTTGTGAAGTTAAATGGACAAAAGTTTCTCCTGATAAGTATGAGATGTATCATGAATTAGTTAATTATTTTTTTAGTAATCCTAATTTATCTTTTAGAGCTGTTATAGTTGATAAATCACAGTTAAAACATGATTTATTTAATCAATCACACGATAATTTTTATTATAAAGTTTATTATCAACTACTTTGTAGGATTATTGTTCCAAATAATGAAAATTATATTTATTTGGATATAAAAGATACAAAAGGTGCAAGAAAAGTAAGAAAACTAGGAGAAATTTTGGCAAATGGATTGTATGATTTCAATATGGAATGTATAAAAAATGTTCAAATTATTAATTCAAAAGAAAGCGAATTATTACAATTGGCAGACATATTTATAGGCGCAATTAGTTATTTAAATAGAAATGAAAATGAAAAAGAAAATTATAGTAAAGCTAAAATGAATTTAATTGAAACAATTATTAATTCCAGTGGTTATAATTTAAGAAAATCCACTTTTTTATCTGAAGAGAAATTTAATTTGTTTTTTATGGAGCTTAAATGATTGCAGAAGATACTATAAAATGTAAATGGTTATCTCCAATTATAGCTTTAGAAGATTATGATAATAATTGGGAAAAATATAACAAAAAATTATACGAAATTTTTCTTCATGATTTTATAAATAATAAATTGTATTTTAATGGAAAAAAGGTTCAAGTAAGAATTAATCCAAAACAAAATAATTATGAACATGCCTTTATTCATCTGACTTGTGAAAGCACTAAAATTACTGAGAATCCAAATGACAGAATTCCTGATTTAAGAAGGTGTGAAAGAATAAAATGGAATCGCGAAATTATAGAAAATTATATATGTAAATATACTTGTGATAATTGTAAGAAAGTATTGTATTATGAACATTATTATAAGAATCATATTAGAGTAAATTTAGTTTTCGTTGATGCTAGATTTAAAGTTATTTTAGAAAAAAGAGATAATTATGTTTTATTAATAACAGGTTATTATATCCCATTTGATTATACAATTAATAAAGAAATAAAACGTTCAAAGTTATTTGACCAACAGAAAACGCCATTAGATTAGGTTCTAATGACGTTTTCAGAATCTCCTTTTACCCTTGGTAAATGAGTTATTTAGATTGTAATACTTTTTCTTAAAAATGTCAACATTTTGAAATATTACATTTATATTTTATTCAGAAATATATTAAATTATGTTATGAAAAATGTGTTATTTTATTATAAATAAGTGAGCATATGAAAAAAATTGCAGTAAAAGCATAAAAAATTAATGTTAAAAAGTAATAAGGCAGAAAAGTTAGAATTTTTGCAAGAAATAATAAAGTTTTAATTATATTATTGAGAAACAATATATTTTTATTCGATTTTTGGTACAGTCAAAAACAGAATTGGTTTTTATTTTGTAAATTGTATAGTATAATTGATTTAGTTAAATATTATAACTAGCTATTTTTTATATCTATGTTATAAAGATTAGTTTAATAATGGTGATGTAAAATGAATGATGTAAAACAAATTATGAATACAATGGAAAAAATTGAATATGGTTTTTTAGATAAATTAGGAAGAAATATTATTGATGATGATAATGTTGAATGTATTTTTAATAAAGTTTATTATTTAATGCCTCCAGAGGAATTATTAGAGAAAAAAGTTGGTGTATGCTGGGATCAAGTAGAATTAGAAAGAAAATTATTTAATGAAAAAAATATACATAATGAAACGTATTTTATATATATAGATGATAAACATAAATTACCATCACATACTTTTCTTGTTTATTATGAAAATAATAAAGTCTATTGGTTTGAACATTCTTGGTATGATGAAAGAGGCATCCATGAATATGATGATATAAATAGTTTATTAAATGATGTTGAATACAAATTTAGAAAAAGTAAAGAAGCTAAAGTTAAATCTAATTTTGATGTTTATATATATAGATATAATAAGCCAAATTATAATATATCTTGTGATGATTTTTTTAAATTTATTTTTACCCAAGCAAAAGTATATAATTATCGATTAGAAAATGCTTCTAGTAAGGATATTGAGCGAATTAAATTCTACAAATTAAAAACAATTGTTGATTATGCTAATAACTTGTCTGATGAAGAAATGAAAACAATTAATAATTACATTAGTGAAAATGTTGTGTTATTAATAAATGACTATAAAAATATAATCTATAATAATAAGATTATAGGTAGTTTTTTAGTAAAAAATATTGATGAAGGTTTACTTTTGGATGAAATCTTTATTGAAAAAGAATATCGAAATATGGGTTTAGGATCGTCTATTATAAGAAAAATAATTAAAGAAAGTGAAAATAATATTTACTTATGGGTATATAAAAATAATGATAAAGCAATTAAACTATATCAAAAGTTAGGTTTTAGTATTAAGGATGAAACGGCTAGTAGATATTATATGGAATATTTAGTATAAGGAGTAACATGAAAAAGATAATAATAAATACAGATGGAATTAAAGATAATGAGATAGATGAAAGTGCAACTAGAGCTAAAGCCTTAATGATAAATTCTAATAATGAAATACTTTTAGGATATGGTTTTGATACTTATCAATTTATAGGTGGTCATGTTAATGATGATGAAAGTATAACGGAAGGTTTAAAAAGAGAAATTGAAGAAGAAACGGGAATTATAATTGAAGAAGCTGATTTAAAACCCTTTATGAAAATAATTCATTATACTAGAAATTATCGTAATACTGGTAAAAATAGAGAAAATATTATTTTTTATTATTATATAAAAAATGAAGATGAAATTAATATGAAAAAAGCAAATTATGATGAGTGGGAGAAAAAAGGTAAATTTACTGTTAAAAAAATTAATATGAACGATTTAGAAAAAGTATTAATTGAAAGCATTCCTAATAATGAAATGAACCAATTAATAGTTGAAGAAATGCTAGAGGTTATTAAAGAATATAAAAAGATTCTAACTAAGAGTTAGAACCTTTTTTTGTGTGTCGTAAGTAAATTAATTATTCCGTCAATATAATAGTTGTCTAAATAAGTAGATATTACTTTTTCACTAGTTTTATACTTCATAATATCATCATATAAATTAACTTCGATATTTGATTCAATTTCGAATAACTGGTTATTATCTGTTACTTTAATAATTATATAGTAAGGTAATGAATAATTGTTAAGTATTTCGAATAGTAATTCTTCATAATAACTAATAAGTTCTTCATCATCACATATTAAATAATTCAATATTGCATAATAAACATCTGGAAACTTATCTTTTAAAATATCATGAATATAATCATTATTAATAACTAAATTACTATTAGTAATTGGAATCATTAAATAGTTCATATGAGCACCT
>CAZJEY010000045.1:0-1531 GCA_964545135.1 uncultured Mycoplasma sp.
TATTATATCATAATTATTTGTTTTCGCAAGTAGATATCGAATATTTTATAATTTGAGCTATTTTTTCATGGGCAAGGTAATTGAAATAATAAGATTCCTTTTTTAAAAAATAATTCTCATTTTTTATTATTGGGTTTATATCAAGAAAAACCGCATTATATTTGTCCGCAATATTAGCTAAATGAGAATTTAATATAATAATAGTACTTTTACTTAAATAAGTATTATCATAAAATCCAATAATTATTATTTGATTATCATTAATTTTTCGTATTTGTTTAATTAGTTTTTCATATTGTATAATAAAAGTATGTAAATATTCTTCATTAACTTCATCAGTAATTCCGTATTTAACTATTTCATCCATTCCTACAGATATAGTTATAACATTTGCATTATGTATTAATTGTTTTATATAAGTATTATTAACTTTTTTATTTTTTTCAATAATAGTAATTAATTTACTAATATTATTATTTTGAAAACTATAATCATTGTAAGTTTTTATGGTAGCCATTTCTTCTAAAAGATAATTATTATAACTTATACCATCAATATGGTAGGGAGTTTCACCACTTGCTACTCCATCACCTATACTTAGATAATTTATATTACAATTATTTGATAATGAATAATATATTAAAAACGTTAAGACAAAAGATATAAATAGAATTATTAAAATTTTATATTTCATATAATCCCCCAATAAAAAATAGAGATTTCTCTCTATATTATATTTCTTCTAGCCTTATTTTAGCACCACATGCCGATAGTTTATTAATAATATTTTCATATCCTCTTAGAATATAATCAATATCGTGAATATAAGTAGTACCTTCAGCAATTAAGCCAGCAATTATAAGTGAAGCTCCACCACGTAAATCAGTTGCATTAATTTCGGTACCTTTTAAATCAGTATTGCCTTTGATAATGGCACTTAATCCATTAACTTCTATGTTTGCTCCCATTTTATTTAAATAAGGAATATGACCCATTCTGTTTTCCCAAATAGTCTCTTCAAAATAACTAGTTCCTTTTGCTTGCGTTAACAATACGCTCATAGGTTGTCCTAGGTCAGTAGGAAATCCAGGGTAAACTAATGTTTTAACATTAACTGGTTTTAAAGTTTCAACTTTATTTAAAATTATTTGATTATCATTAATTTTATAATCAACGCCCATTTCATCAAACTTTGCAAGAAGAGCACCATTATGAGAAGGAATAAAACCATTAATAGTAAAGTTTTCACCTAATAATGCTCCCATAATAGCATATGTTCCTGCTTCGATGCGATCAAAAATCACTTCAAAATCAACGCCATGTAATTCTTTAACGCCTTCAATTACAATATCGCTTGTGCCTGCTCCAGATATCTTGGCTCCCATTTTATTTAAGAAATCTGCAATATTAATGATTTCGACTTCCTTAGCAGCATTGTGAATTTGAGTTTTTCCATTTGCTAGAACAGCAGCAAACATAATATTAATAGTTGCTCCTACTGATGCAAAATCTAAATATATATCTGAACCAT
>CAZJEY010000045.1:1631-5637 GCA_964545135.1 uncultured Mycoplasma sp.
TTTAATTTGTTACAAAATAAAAAGTTTAAAACTTCTTCACAACTTAAATATAACGTTTTATTAAACTTTTGTCAATAAAAATGATTGTGAATAATCACAATCTTGGCGTTATTATATCATTAATTAAATAATTTGTAAGCAAAAAATATGCTAAAATTATTTCTAAGAAAAAGAAATTAATGACCAATATAATCTTTTTTCT
The DNA here is from genome assembly GCA_964545135.1 of uncultured Mycoplasma sp. Taxonomy (GTDB): domain Bacteria; phylum Bacillota_I; class Bacilli_A; order RF39; family UBA660; genus SIG200. Next base: position 1,834 of record CAZJEY010000045.1, read on the forward strand.
CATGATGCACTTTCATCTAAAATTACATCACACATGGCATTACTACTTGTATTTATAACAATTTTACCATTTTCGTAAGTAATATCGCTATTTACTTTATTATAATTAACTCGGCATTCGCTTTTGGAATTTATCGTATATTTTTTTGTTTTATCTAAAGCATCTAATAATTCTAAAGTACCAGAATGATTTAAATAAACATTTGCTCTTATATTTTGATAATTTATATCAAAATATACATAACAATTATCATTTTGAGATGCAGTTAAGTATAACGAATTATCTTCTTCATTATATGTTACATTTGAGCCATTTTCACAACTAGAATTTTTAAATACATAACCAAATATAGGTATTTTTGTGCTTTCTATATAGTTTTCTGTATTAAAGTTTTCTTCAATCATGATATGCATTGATAAATCGGCTGTTTTTTCTATATCAAAATATAGGCTACATTCATCTTTCTGGCTAATACTTGCAGTGATTTGTTTTGTAACATCATCATAATTAATATTCGAACCATTCTTACAAAAAACCTCCTTAAAGCTATATCCTAATTGTGGAACATCACTAGCAACATGGTATTTATTAGTTCCGCTTGTATTTTCTATATATATAACTATTGATAAATCACTATTATTTGTTAGAAAATTACCCACTTTGGCATTTAAAAATCTTATGCTTAAACCATTATTATAATAAGCAAAAGAATAATACGTTACTAATAAAAATAAACATATTACAATTAAAGATAAATCAATTGCTAATAATTTTTTATAATTATCCTTATTTATGATTTTAGAAATATGAATCACCTTCTAATATAATTGTGATACATTTAAATTTTTTTTATACAAAAAAACTTTTTATTCCTAAAATAAATAAAATAGCGATTCCTAAATAATTAGCATATTGACCAAGGATAACTCTACTATATTCACCTAATTTCAATCCTAAGTATGATATTGTAAAGGCACACATACTAAAAGTTAGACTACTTAATAATATATTTTTATTTATAGCACTTAATCCCAACCCAGTTATAAAACTATCAACGCTTACAATTAAAGCCAAAAAAAATAAAGAAATATATTTAAAATCTACATTTACTTCTTCATTTTTGATTAAATCAATCAACATCTTTATAGCAATTATAATTAGGAGAATTCCTAATATTATATTAGCTTCTATATCCAAAAACATTATTATTCTATTACCTAAAATGTTACCAATTATGGGCATTATAAAATGAAATATTCCAATTGAAGATGCAAGAAATATTATTTTCTTATTACTTTTTAGATATGTACCAATACCAAGCGACAGAGAAAAAGCATCCATTGATAAACCTATTCCAATTAATAATAAAGTTACTATTTCTTGCAATTTGATCACCTATTAAATTATACTAATTCTTATCAATTTTATTAATTAAATCAAAGACAAATATTCGATATTCTTTATCAGTTAATGATTTATCTTCATCTAATTGGCATAAAGGAGGAAATAGTACACACCACCAATTATCTCCTAATGCTGAACCTAATTTAATTACTAAAGACTCGTAATAGCCTTCATTATATTTAATTCCTTTATATTCTTTATTTGGAAAAAAATTATTTCCATAATGAATTTCATATTTAACATTATATTTATTCAAAATATTATCTACTTTATCAATATTATTAGTAATAATTGTTCTAGCATCATCTATATTATTAACACTTTCTAATAATTGATATAATTCTTTTTCTAAATCGCTTTTAATTGTCAGCTTTAAATTTTGATCTTCTATGCTATTACTATTAGCAATTATACGAAATCTAATTGCATCTTTAGGAATTATGATATTTTCTTTTTCATTTATAGTAATTGATATAAACATAAATATAAATAAAAATACTATTACTTTTTTCAAAATTATCACCTAGATTAATATTGAAAAATAATAGTATTATTTATTCACAATTAGTTATAAAAAGATATCTATCTTTTCCACAAAGATCTTTTTCAACCATTATCTTAGCATTTTTATAGTATTTTTTTGCTATATTAGTTATTTCTTTTGCTTGTTCTTCACCTATTTCAAAAGCAAATAAATACTTATCTTCTAAATATTCTTGATATTTTTTTAAAATAATTTCATAAAAATATAAGCCATTTAAAGGAGCATATAAAGCTATAGCAGGTTCAAATTTAGTCTTAGGATCTATTTCTTTAGTTATATCTACATAAGGAGGATTAGCAATAATAAGTGAATATTTTTTAATAGGTTGAAACCTTTCTAAATCACTAACAATAAAATTTATAGCTACTTTATTATATTTAGCATTTTTTTTAGCAATTTTTATGCTTTTACTACTTATATCTAAGGCATCAACAGAGGATAATATATGAGTTTTTATAGAAATTGCAATACATCCACTACCTGTACATAAATCTAAAATATTTGGATTATTAATATGATATTTTTTTAAGCGATTTATAGTTTTTTCTACTAAATATTCCGTTTCAAATCTTGGGATTAATACATTTTTGTTAACAAAAATAGTGGTATCGTAAAAATCTACATTACCTATTAAATATTGGACTGGGTAGCCTTCAGAAAGCTTTTTTAAAGCTTTTTTTTGTTTTTTAGGTTCCACATATTTTATTATTAAATCTTTATCACTCATTAATCAAAATTTTCTCCAGCCAATTTTAACCTTAAATCTTCTGTTATTAATGCTTCAATAATAGGATCTAAATTTCCGTTCATTACACGATCTAATTCCATTATTGAAAAATTAATACGATGATCGGTTACTCTATTTTGAGGATAATTATAAGTTCTGATCTTTTCTGAACGATCACCAGAACCAATTTTTATTTTTCTAGCCATTCCTAATTTTTTTTCTTTTTCTTCATTTATCATATCGTTCATTCTTATTCTTAATAATTTCATAGCATTTTCTTTGTTTTTTAACTGACTTCTTTCCGTTTGACAAGTTACAACTAAACCAGTTGGAATATGCGTAATACGTACCGCAGAATTAGAGGTATTCACAGATTGACCTCCTGCCCCACTACTATGATAAACATCAATTTTTAAATCACTTTCTTTAATATCTATTTCAACATCTTCTACTTCTGGCATTACAAGAACAGTAGCAGTCGATGTATGAACTCTTCCTTGTGTTTCAGTTACAGGAACTCTTTGTACTCGATGGGAACCACTTTCATATTTTAATTTTGAATAAACATTTTCTCCTTTGATTAAACATTCTATTTGAGAAAAGCCACCACTAGATCCTCCTATTTCATTTATTACTTCGATTTTCCAGCCTTGTTTTTCAGCATAATACGAATACATTCTAAATAAGTCGCCGGCAAAGATGTTAGCTTCATCACCACCCGCAGCACCTCTTATTTCCATAATGACATTTTTACCATCATTTTCATCTTTTGGTACTAATAAAATTTCTAGTTGTTTTTGCAAATCATCTTTTTTTGAAATTAATTCTTCATACTCTAACTCAGCCATTTCTTTTAATTCGGAATCTTTCATCAATTCCGTTGCATCTTTTATTTTTAGCTCTGTATTCTTATATTCCTCATAAGCGTTTACTATTTCTTCTAAATCGCTTTGTTCTTTAGATAATTTTTTTAATTTATTATAATCATTTAAATTTTCTGGTTTAACTAATTCTTCCTTTAATTCATTGTATTTTTCTAATACTTTTTCTAATCTTTCTATCATTTTACATTCTCCTTGTATGAAAAAACCAAGCTTATTCTAAACTTGCTTCTTCTTCATCAATTATT
>CAZJEY010000046.1:0-5588 GCA_964545135.1 uncultured Mycoplasma sp.
CAATTAATTAATGATAATTTTAGTACATTTACTAAATTAAAAGAAGATGACTGGGATTTTTATTGTCGAGCAAAATATGGCGATAATGTAAATCCTGATAATATTTTTATAAAACGAATTAGAAATGGTCTTATTGTAATAGTTGTTTGTTTATTCTTTTTTATAAAAGATTTATCAGCGTTAAAAGTCGTTATTTCTTTTGTTGCAGGTTACTTAATATTTAAAACTGACTATTCAAATATAAAGAAATATTATAAAAAGCATATTTATTATATTGATTCAGAATTACCTCATTATTTAAAAAGTATTGAAATTTTAATTCAACACTATACAGTACCCGTTGCTATTGGTAAATCTTTAGCGGATGCACCAGATATATTCAAAGATGGTTTACAAGAATTAATTAATGACATTAATTCTGGAGACGATTCTATTGAACCTTACATGAACTTTGCTAGAAAATATCCAGTTCGTGATTCAATGAGAATGATGCGTTTGTTATATCGTTTAAGTCTAGGTAGTCAAGAACGAAAACAAGAACAATTAATTACTTTTTCTAAATCAATTTCTTCTTTGCAACAAAAAGCAAGAGAAACAAAGTATAAAGCTAGATTAGAAAAAATGGAAAATAAAACAATGAGTATGTTAATGTCAACTGGTTTTGGGGTAATGATTATTTTAGTACTTGCGGTATTACAATTAATGAATGTTTAAAATAAAAAAGAAAAGTGTAATTTTCTTTTTTTGTCTAAACTGTTATTATATTTTAATCATCTTCTCTATATCTAATGTCATAGTTGCTAGGACCTTCAATTGAATTACCATCAATATCAAATCGTGATCCATGACATGGGCAATCCCATGTTTTTTCTATTTCATTAAATACTAAGCCACATTTTAAATGGGGACATAAAGCATAAACAATATGTTTTTTATTATTTGAGTCTACATACACAGCTAATTTTTTGCCATTTTTTGTTGTAAAAGTTATTTTACTATCATACCATTTTTTTTGTTTAAATAATTTTGACTTGGTGTAAGCATATATATTACTAACTAAAATTAAGGGGAAATTGATGATTTTTCCCAAATTTATTTTTCTTAATGGATTAAATAATTTTAAGTATTTATTATTATTTTTTAAAATAATATCTGCTAATATTTTTCCAGCTAAAGAACCGTTTGTCATACCCCAAGTATTGTATCCTGTTCCAATTAATAAGGTATTAGAGTCATCAATTGATCCAATTAAAGGAAGATAGTCATTAGTAATAATATCTTTATTTGACCAAACAAAATCTGGATTATTATTTTTAATTATTGTATTAAAATTTTCTTTATCATTATTTTTAATACTTATATTATGAGAATTGGTTAATAATAATTTGTAAATAATATTATTATCTTGATAATATCTAGTTGAAATAGTTGGCTCTGTAATACTAATAGATGAATATTTTAAATTTTTATTTGTCAGATAGGCACCTATATATGATTTTTCTAAATAACATTTTAAAGGCATTAATAATGGCCACAAAAAATAAGGGTAATGTGTAGCTAAGATAACGTACTTTGCTTTTATTATGTAATTATCTTTAGTTTTACAAGTGTATAAATCATATTCTTTATTTATCGAGGTAATAGTAGTATGTTCGTAAATACTTGAGCCTTTTTGGTGACTTATTTTAGCTAAACTAAAAATATATTTAAGAGGATGAAAAACATAAGTATCATTAACATAAAAAACTTTATTAAATTTTTCTTTTGTTGGTATTTCATTTGTTACATAATAGTTTATGCCCAATTCCTTTAATATTTTTAGTGAAGCATCAATTTTATCAACTGAATCATTTGAATAAACATATGATTTAACTTTTTCTAAATTACATTTAATATCATTATCTTTAATGATTTTAACAATAATATTGATTGCATCATACTGGGAATTTAAATACTGTTTAGTAACAGTCATACCATGGTATTTATTTAATTTATCATACATTTCATCTTGTAAATAAGTTATTTTACCAGTTGTTCTTGCAGTTACTCCATGACCTAATTCATTTTTTTCAACTAAAGCAATATTCAAATTACTATTACTTAAGTGATACAACGAACTTATTCCTGTTATGCCACCACCAATAATTAAAACATCGACATTAATATTATGGTCTAATGATTTATATTTTTCTCTTTTATTATAATCTAACCAAATTGATTTATTTTTCATCTTACAATCACCACTATTATTATTGCCAAAACATAAAAAAATAATATATAATATTTGTAAAAGAAGGTATGTAAAAATGTACAAAAAAGAGAAAACGCCTGATAGTAACAGAAGAGGCAAAAAAACTATTGCTAAAGAAAAAATATATAAAAACATATTAAGAAACAATAAAACTATATATCCTAACTTTAATATTGGCGTTTCAACTAGTAGTCGTGGTGGCTTTGTTAATTATTGGAAAGATACTTATAGGCATTGGTGTTTTAACTCTAAAAATAGTGTGTTTGATTCATCATTAATTAAAAATTCAAAATCAAAAACTCCATTCTTCCTACATAAACCTTTCACGTACTAAACGTTAAGCTTCGGATTGAACAGAGTTCTTATATGACAATAGTACTATTTTAATGGTATTTATTAATACTAGTATACTCAGATTAGTATTTTATTATGTAGGTTTGAAAACAAAAAAATCAATCTTTCAATTGATTTCTATACATCAATGTTCGAATTATTCGAACAAATTCGTCAATAGAGCGATTACCAAAGGGGTAATGCACACTTTAGATAAACAATTCATTTGTATTTGATGCATTAATTATAAGTGTATATTTAGTTTTAGCAATATTTATCAGGAAATTTAATAGGTAATAGTAGGGATTAAGTTTTAAGAAAATCATTGTAATCGTATATGAAATTCTTGCTATTTATAGTATAATTATACCAACAGTTTATGTTGCAAAAATTCATAAGCATTATTAATTGTTAACTTTAATAAATAAGTGGACTTAAAACAACAGGAGGTTTAAAAATGGCAGAATTAACAGTTTTAGAACAGAAAATATCATATTTTAAAATCGATGATGAAGACTACATTTCAATCACTGATATGCTTAAATCTAAAGATGGTGATTTCTTTGTATCTGATTGGTTAAGAAATAGAAATACAATAGAATTTTTAGGTATTTGGGAAGAAATACACAATCCTAATTTTAATTATGGCGAATTCGCCATAATTAAAAGTCAAGCAGGTTTAAATAGTTATAAAATTAGTGTTAAAGAATGGGTAGAAAAAACAAATGCAATTGGTATAATGTCGAAAGCAGGAAGATATGGTGGAACCTATGCTCATAAAGATATAGCGTTCGAATTTGGTATGTGGATAAGTCCGAAATTTAAATTGCTTTTGATTAAAGAATTTGAAAGATTAAAAACAGAAGAACAAAAACAACTAGGTTGGAATGCAAAAAGAGAACTTTCTAAAATTAATTATAGAATACATACAGATGCTATAAAACAAAATTTGATACCTACTGAATTAACTAAAGAACAAATAAATTATATATATGCTGAAGAAGCAGATGTTTTAAATATGGCATTATTCGGCATGACTGCTAAAGAGTGGAGATGTAAAAATTCTAATTTAGATGGAAATATTAGAGATTATGCAACTATAAATGAATTGATATGTTTAACAAATTTGGAAAATTTAAATTCAGTATTTATAAATGATGGCTTAAAACAACCAGAAAGACTTGAAAAATTAAATAAAATTGCTATTTCACAAATGCAAATTCTTAATAATAATGATATAAAATATTTAAAGTAATGAGATAAAATAATAACAAAAAATAAAAATGAATAGTGAAATTTATATAAGAATAAGTAAATTAAGCGAAAATTAAATAAAATTGAAAGTTTAGGGTGGATGTAATGCAATTAGAAGATTTAAATGTAGAGTATGATAAATTACAAAAGAAATTTGGAGCAAAAGAATTAGATTCTATATATAATGGCGGTTGTAAAGATAATCCTAATATTTGCTTTGTTTTTATGAATCCAACAGGAAGAAATATTGCTTCATCAAAAGATTGGAAAGGAATCAAATCTCCTTGGATAGGAACTAAAAATATTTGGGATTTATTTTATGCATTAGATTTATTAGATGAAAAAATTTATACCAAAATTAAAAGTATAAAAGGTCCAGAATGGACAGAAGAATTTGCTAGGGAAGTTTATTCTGATGTTGAAAAACACAAATATTTTATAACCAATCTTGGAAAATGTACACAGATAGATGCAAGAGAACTCCCTGATAAAGTTTATAAAGAATATCTTCATTTATTAGAAAAAGAATTTGAAATTATAAATCCAAAAGTAATCATTTTATTTGGAAATCAAGTAAGTTCTATTGTTCTAAATGAAAAAATTTCAGTTTCTCAATGTAGAAAAAAGATATTCGAAAAAGATATAAATAGTAAAAAGTATAGATTTTATTCTGTATATTATCCAGTTGGGAATGGTAGATTTAATATTGATAAATCAATAGAAGATATAAAATGGATAATTAAAAATTTATCATTAGATATTCAGGAGGGTTTGAACAATGAAGGAGATAAACGGACAATTACAACAATATGTTGAAGAAAAAATATTTCCAATATATGAAAATAACGATTCAGGACATGGAATTGAGCATATAAAGTATGTAATTAAAAGAAGTCTTTAATTTGTTAATCGGTTTGAAAATATATATTTTAATATTGAGAAAATGAAAGAGTTTTTTTCTGATGAGCAAAGAAAGATTATAAAAGAAGCTATTGAGGATCATAGAGCAAGTTTAGAATATGTTCCTATAAGTGATTATGGAAAAAATAATTTTTTCTACAGATCGAAATGGTCGATATTATATCTTTTTGAAAAGAATACATGTTTATACAACTAATCATTACCCAGAGTTAGATTTAAATGAGTGCATATAAACATATTAGCAAAAAATTTAGGAATCGTGGTTATGCAAAAATGTGACTCGTTGAAGAATTTTGTAAGTTTAAAGATGATGTCAAAGAGTTATTAAAGGATTATATTTTTGTTTATATAAAAACTATTATTTTCAAAAAATCTAACAAGACCTTTTTCAGTTTTAACATCTTTATTAACTGGAAATTCCATATTTGCATAAAACTGTTTTAATAATTTTTTCATTTGTTTTCATATAAATAGGCATCTATAACATAAGAAGAATTGCTAGCAATAATCTTATGTGGTTCTCTTACACTTAAATTGGTTTGTGAACTTTATTAAATGTCCATCAATATATTTAATGTCTAAATTTTCAAAACTTCCTTTAATTTTTAGTTTATTTTTAATTTCACAAGGAAATATTAAATTTTCTATGGTCGTTTTCAAAATATTCACACCTCCTTTAAACAACGAAAAAAGCCATAATATCAAATACTATGAACTTGTTTATATAAAAAAAAACTCGCAATCACTATATAAGTGTGCGAGTATTAACCTCAATGGAGCAAGTGAGGAGAATCGAACTCCCATCTCAACCTTGGCAAGGTCGCATATT
>CAZJEY010000047.1:0-5487 GCA_964545135.1 uncultured Mycoplasma sp.
TATTAAATAATGATTTTAGCATTTTAAACTATAAAGAATGGACGCTTTCGCGTTATGGAAAATACTCTAAATCTTACTTCTCATTATTAGTTCATAATGATGGATATATTGTAGAGGAGGGCGTCGCGAATGGTAATAGTGTAAGACCGGTATTCTATCTGGCTAGTTATGTCACATGTAATTCTGGAACTGGTACTTATGCAGATCCATATACTATTTTAGAAATTAGTACATCCAATAATCTATATGAAAGTAATTTAAGTGTTTCAGTTCAATTAAATACTAATGAAGTAACAGGAACAATCACTCAAGGAGAATATGATTTAAATAAGTATTGTATCAATGCATCTAGTAATAGTTATGAAAATTGTACTTGGAAAAAAATTGATTCGTTAACTATAACAGATACTTTACCTGATTATGGAACATATTATTTACATGTAATAGATAAAGGTGGATATGTTGTCCATTCTAAAGCTATAAAATACGTAGAAAAAATGGGAAATGTATTAATAGATAGTGGTGAACTATGGCAAAGCGGGTTAGAAGGCGATGGCTATCGTTATATAGGAAGTGGCAGTTACGATAGCGAAACATCACCAAATAACTTCATATGTTTTGGGACCTCAGATAAAACAGAATGTAAGAATAATGAAGCAAAATACATGTATCGAATAATTGGAGTATTTGAGGGTGCTGATGGTGAACAGCATTTAAAACTAATTAGTTTCAAACAATTAGGTACATATGCATGGAATTCAACAAATAAAAGAAATGTCGGATGGGAAAGTAGTGATATGTATACAGGATTAAATGGAAGCTATTTTTTAACGAACACCACATATGATTACATGCAAAACGCAACATGGTTAAATAAGATAGATGATTGGACATGGAGTGCTGTAAATACAAAGGCGAATGGTAGTGGTGGACCAGACTATAGTGCTATAACCACCCAAGAAATGTACTTACATGAAATGAATCGAAATACAAAAAGTAATACAACTGGAGAATGGAGTACCCCAGTAGCCAAAATAGGTTTAATGTATGCTAGTGATTATCAAATGAGTTTAGGAAGTAGTTCACTAAGTTATACAGGAAATTCAGACGAATCAACTTTAAATACAGGTTGGATGTACCAAAGTAATAATGATACAACGGTAAGTAGTACAGAATGGACTATGCAAAGGGATGGCTTTAATGGAAAAACAAATTCCGCTTTGCGTGTTGTTTACGGTAGTGTTGCAAGAGGCACGGTGAATAAAACTTCTGGTGTACGTCCAGTCTTCTATCTAACTAGTAATATAAGAAGTGATTCGGGTTCTGGAACATATTCTGATCCATACGTTATAAATGAATAATTTGATATAAAGAAATAATGTTTTATCCTGATTCTTTATATATTAATCTCTACCTTGTAGAGATTTTTGATATAAAAAAAGAAGTTACTTATTTATTACTTCTTTTGCAGCGTTTAAATAACTTCTTGTAAGTAAACCAGCACCTAGCTTTATTCCTCCAAAATAACGTATTACAACTATTAAAATATTATTTAAATCATTGTTTATGATTAAATTATAAATAGGAGTGCCAGCAGTATTTGCTGGTTCTTTATCATCACTTTTTTTAATTTGATTATCAATTTTATAAGCATAAGGTATATGTTTGGCTTTTTTATGTTCTTTTTTTAAATTGCTTAAAATATTGTCTACTTCCTTAACGGAATGTACTTCATAACTAATGGCAATAAATTTTGATTTTTTAATTTCTAATATATATTCTTTAATCATTTGCTTCCTCACTTATAAGAAAATTATACCTTATTTTTTATATTATTTGTAGTATAATATTTTTGGAGGTCATTATGGATAAGGATAGATTAAATTTAATTCCTCATCAACCAGGTAGTTACCAATACTACAATAAAGATGGAATTATTATTTATGTTGGTAAAGCAAAAGATTTAAATAATCGAGTTCGTAGTTATTTTAATGGAAAAGTAACAGGAAAAACAGCAAAACTAGTAAGTGAAATAGCAGATTTTAAATATATTGTAGCTAATTCTGAATTGGAAGCATTTATCATAGAACTTAATTTAATAAAGAAATATCAACCTAAATATAATATATTACTTAAGGATGACAAAAGTTATCCATATATAGAATATATTAGTAAGCCTTATCCAAAATTAAAAGTATCAAGATATTTATCTATTAAAAAGAAGGATAATAAAATATTATTTGGCCCATATCCTAATGCATATGCAGCGAGGAGAATAGTAAACTTAATAAATCGATTATATCCTTTAAAAAAATGTAATGGCAATCCTAAAAAAGTTTGTTTATATTTTCATATCGGTGAATGTTTAGGCTATTGTGAGAAAAAAGTTGATTCTTTTAAACTCGAAGCAATGGAAAAAGAAATACTTAGTTTTTTAAGAGGTAATGATAAAATTATTAAAGACAAAATAATGGAAAAAATTAATGTGTATTCTTCGCAATTAAATTTTGAAATGGCAAATGAATTAAAAAAAGAATTGCAATATATTAATATCATTATGGATAAGCAAAAAGTAGAATTACATGATTTTGTAGATCGTGATGTTTGGGGTTATTATTTCGACCATGGTCATGTTTCTATAGTAAATATGTTTATTAGAAACAATAAATTAATAGGTACTCATAGTGAAATATTAACGATTATGGAAGATGCTTATGATGAAATAGATACATACATTATGAATTTTTATAATCGCCATGAAGTTGTTAAAGAAGTATTAGTTGATGAAAAAATAAACAAAGAAGTCCTAGAAAAATTAATTAATACTAAGTTTATAACCCCTTTGAAAGGCAAAAAGAAAAAATTAATGGATATGGCAATACTTAATGCTAAACTTAATTTAGAAAAAGAAATTGAATTGATAAATAAAAATGAAGAAAAAAGGGAATTAGCCAACGAATCTTTAAGAGAATTATTAAATTTAAATACTTTGAATAGAATAGATTTGTTTGATAATTCTAATTTATTTGGTTCTTTTTCTGTCAGTGGAATGGTTGTTTTTAAAAATGGTCATCCTGCTAAAAATGAATATCGTAAATATAAAATTAGTTTAGAAAAAAATGATGATTATAATACAATGAAAGAAGTAATATATCGAAGATACTATCGTGCTTTATTAGAAAAGAGTGAACTTCCTGATTTAATTATAGTTGATGGGGGAATTAATCAAATAAATGCTTGTAAAGAAGTATTATCTAATTTAAACTTAGATATTAAAGTATGTGGTTTAAAAAAGAATGATAAACATCGAACTAATGAATTAATTGATGGTGATTTTTATTCAACTTATAAGATTGATAAAGATAGTTATTTATTCCATTATTTAACAAGAATGCAAGATGAAGTTCATCGTTTTACTATTAATTATCATAAAGAAATTAGGAGTAAAGGAAGTATTGCTAGTGTACTTGATAATGTTGATGGTATAGGAAAGAAAAGAAAAGAAGAGTTAATTAAAAAATATGGTAGTATCAAAAAAATTAGTGAAGCAAGCCTTGAACAATTAAAAGAAATATTACCAGAAAACGTAGCAAGTAATTTATTAAACTATTTAAAGAATTATCAAAGCAAATAATTCTTTTTTTAATAATTAACTTATAGTATAATGTTAATATGAAGAAGTTAGTTAGTTTTAAAATATCTAAAGATATAAAAATAGAAGAAGATTTGGTAATACTTCCAGCGCCAAATTTTATTTATATAGAAAAAAAATCGGATTTACCTCTTAATACTAGAGTATATAAAGATGATAAATTAGATGGCGAAATTTTAAGTATCTCAGGTATTATTAAAGATTATGTATATAAAAAGATTAATAAAAAGGTTGTATTATGCTACGAAATAGAGAATGATTATAAAGATGAAAGAAGACATACTGCAAAAATATCCAAAAAGTATGCTAACTTAACAAAACAAGATTTTCTTAATATTTTAAGAGAAAAAGAATTAACTAATTATTGTGATATTTTTGTTAATAATTCTAACGCTTTAGTTATTAATTGTGCTGATGAACGATTATATGAATATAATAAAGTTTATCGAATAAAAAAAATTCAAGAAGAATTTTTAGAAAATATTAATTATATAAAAGAAATACTTTGTATTGATATGGTTTATCTAGTATTTAAAGAATCAAATGAAACAATATTAGATGAATTAATAAATAAAATTGGCCTTTATACTAATATAAAAATAAAACTATTACCTAATAAATGCCTTACAAGCACTATTTATTTAAATAATTATTTAAAATTAGATAATTATATACTTTTAAGTAGTGAAGATATTTATAATATTATTGAAAACATTAAAAAGAATAAATGTGTTACAGATAGCATGGTTAGTATTTATAATGACTTAAATAAAACATTAATGGTTAAAAATATCCGTTTAAATAGCTCATTGATAGAATTATTTAATGATGAAATAATAGATTTTAGTTTAGTTGACATTTATATTAATGGCTATTTATATGGTTATATTGAAAAAAATATTGAAGATTTAATTATGACAAAAGAAATTACTAATATAGTTATTTTAAAAAAAGATAGTTTAAAACGTTATGATTGTATCAATTGTGGAGCATGCAATAAAGTTTGCCCTCTAAATATTAATGTTAAGAAGCTTTATGATCATAATTTAATGAGCAATAGATGTTTAAATTGTGGACTATGTAATTATGTATGTCCTGCTAATATAGATTTAAAAGAAATAATGGTAGGTGGTAATGATGATAAGCGACAATAAAAAAAATAATATTATAAAAATGTACTTATATTTATTAATACCTTTTATTATTTATGGTATTTATAAAAATGGTTATTTATTATATGAAGATAATTTAATTTCTTTTATTGATATTTTTAAGCCATTATATTTAGTATTAATAAGCATATGCACAACTTTACTAATTGACCTTGTGACTAAAAAAAAGATTAGTCTTAGTTTTAATTTATTAAATATGATTATGCTTTCAATGATAGTAAGTCCAAGAATTAATTATTTGCTATTTATAGTTTTAGCATTTATATTTAATATTATCTATCGAATATTTAAAGATAAAATAGTAATTAACTATGTTTGTCTATTTTTTATGATTACTTATTTTGTTAATTATTTATTAAAAGTTAATTTTTTGAATAGTGCAGAGATTTTATATAATTATAATCTTTCCATATTAGATATTTTGCTTGGACGTAATATTGGTGGTATTTGTAGTACAAGTATTATTTTATCATTAATTGCTTTTCTTATTTTAAAAGAAAGTATTTATTATAAAAAAAATATTCCAATTATAATTAATGTAGTTTATTTATTTTTAAGTCTAATCTATTATTTAATAGCTAATGATTCATCGCTATTTTTAAATAGTAGCATTATATTTGCAAGTATATTTATTAGTAGTTTACCAAAATATTCACCTTATAG
>CAZJEY010000048.1:0-1739 GCA_964545135.1 uncultured Mycoplasma sp.
CGCCCAGAGGGAGTCGAACCCCCAACCTTTAGATCCGTAGTCTAACGCTCTATCCAGTTGAGCTATGGGCGCATTTCTTTGATTGCATAATCATTATAATATAAAAATATTTAAAAATCAACATATTTTTATCATCATCCACTATTGTAAAATATATGTAAAACTTTTTAAAAGTATACAAAAAGTTATTGTAAATAATTGCGTAAATATTTTATTATTTATTTAGGGTAGAGAAAATCTATTCTAAAGAATAAAAAGTTTTAATAAAAGAATAAAAAACAAATTTGTCAGTTTGTTTTTTATTTTAGCTTCTTTTGCTATCATTTGTCGAAACTAATGCAATTTTAAATATATTTGTTACAATTAATTTGGTGAGAAAAATGAATATTGCTTTTTATTTAAATGAAATGGTCAAAAAAATTGATTATTTAGGTGTTTATGTTGATGCGATTAGTATTAAGGAACTTGACAAAATACATAAAGACAAGTTATAATTTTTTTGTTAGAAGGTGTATTTATGTATAGTGATCGAATTTACTTAACTCCGCAGGAAATATTAGAAAAGGAATTTAAAATTGATGCTAGAGGTTATCGTCCTCAAGAAGTAGATAAATTTCTTGATATGGTTATTCGTGATTATGCTGAGTATATTTCGATAATTAAAAAATTAGAAAAAGACATTAAAGATTTAACAGATGATAATATTAAATTAAAACAAGAAATCAGAAAGTTAAATGAAGAATTGACAACTAGAAAAGAAGCTAATAATGATAGTAAATCTAATATAACAAATTTAGATTTATTAAAAAGGATAAGTCAACTAGAAAAAGTAGTATTTGGAAAAGAAGAATAATACTTAGACAAATGCTGTAGTATGATTTACTATAGAGGAAAGTCCATGCTCACACATTACTGAGATGTATGTAGTGTTCGTGCTTAGGGAAAAAATAACCTAAGGTAGAGAAATCTAACGGCGTCGAAATTATCCTTTATGGATAAAAGTAGCATAAAGTGCCACAGAGACGAGTTGGTTGGTGACAATCAAATGAAACGAGGTAAACCCCGCGAGTGAGAAACCCAAATTATGGTAGGGGAATTTGCAAACAAGAAATGAATTGAATGCAAAATGCTTTATAGCATAGATAGATATTTGTCATCCGTATGGATACAGAACATGGCTTATTAGTATTATTTTATTAAGGAGTGAATTAAGTTGGATGGTATTGCAGAACTCTTGAAAACTACAAGAGAAGAGGCAGGTCTAGATATTGAAGAAGTAAGTAAAGATTTAGAAATAAATTCGTTAGTTCTTTTAAACCTAGAAGAGGGAAAAATTGGGGCTTTTAAGGACATCTTTACTTTAAAAGAATATTTACTAAATTATTCAAAATATTTAGGATTGGATTCGCAAAAGATAATTGATGAATTTAATGAATATCTATTTGAATATACTTCTAAAATACCTGTTAAAGATATTGAAAAAACTATTGAAAATATGAATAGTGAAAAAGAAGAAAAAGTATCATCGCCATATACTATGGCAAATAATAAGAAAAAGAAGACAAGAACAATTTATATTTTAGTTTATCTATTGATATTTATCCTTGTGTTATTAGCAATTTATTGGTCTGTTAATCAGATAACAGTAGAAAAAAGAAATGCTTACGTAGTAGGCTATAGAAAGTAGTGTGTTTTATGAATTTACCTAACAAAATTACAATTACGAGAATAATTATGGC
>CAZJEY010000048.1:1839-5297 GCA_964545135.1 uncultured Mycoplasma sp.
TAGTGTGTTTTATGAATTTACCTAACAAAATTACAATTACGAGAATAATTATGGCTATATTGATGATTATTCTTCTCTTAATTCCAGATGGTTCTTTTGGTTTTAAATGGCCAGCACCATTAGTAAATAATGAACCATTAAGTATGCAATTTATAATTGCGGGAATTATCTTTATAGTTGCGTCACTTAGTGATTTTATTGATGGCCACTTAGCAAGAAAAAATAATATGGTTACTGATTTTGGTAAAGTTGCCGATGCAATAGCAGATAAGGTACTGGTTAATGGTTTATTAATTGTCTTAGCTTGTAATGGCAATATATCACCAGTAATACCTGTCATAATTATTACAAGAGATACAATTGTCGATTCATTAAAAATGATAAGTGGGAACAAAGGCAAAGTGGTTGCAGCAAGTTATTTAGGAAAAGCTAAAACTATGTGTATGATGATTGGCTTAACATTAATTATGTTTAATGATTTTCCATTTTGCTATCTTGGAATACCAGTAGATCAATTTTTAATAATTGTAGCAACAATCTTATCTGTAGTAAGTGGTTGTCAATATTACTATAATACTAAAGAATTTTTATTTCCTAAGAATACTAAATAAGGGAATGGTAAAACATTCCTTTTTCTTTTGGCTTTAACTATTTAAGTTAAAAATATTTTGTGATATACTTTAGTAGTAGTGGTGGTGTATTATGAGCAGTAAAATAAAATTAATTTATTCAGGTATTTTTTTAGTAATATTACTATTTAGTTTGATTGTCTATAGTGTAATTAAACCGAGAATAAAATTTGATATCAAAGGAGAACAAACAATCCATGTAGAAGTCAATTCTATATATAAAGATTTAGGAGCTAATGCGTCTTTGTATACAATATTTCAAAGTAAAAAACTGAAAGTAATTACAACAGAAAATGTAGATGTTAATAAGATTGGAAAATATAAAGTTAATTATCAAATTATTGTTGGTGATAAAGTAATCAATAAAGAAAGAATTGTAATTGTAGAAGATAAAGTTAAACCAGAAATTAATATATTAGATGAAGTAGTAAGTTGTAATGGTAAAGTAAAAGATTTTAATTATACTGCTTATGATAATTATGATGGCGATATTACTGACCTTGTAAAAAAAGAAGTATTGAAAGATAAAGTTATATTAAAGGTAATTGATTCTAATAAAAATGTGACTGAAAAAACGATAAAAATAAAAGATATTGATGCTGAAAAGCCCCAAATTTCTTTAAATGGTAGTGAAAAAATTATTTTGAATTTAAATGATACTTATACTGAATATGGCGCTATTAGTTATGATAGTTGTGATGGTGATTTAAATGATAAGATAGAAATTACGAGTGATGTCAACACAGAAGTTTTAGGAAATTATAATGTAGTATATAAAGTAAGTGATTCATATGGCAATATTAGTATGGTAACTAGAAAAGTACATGTAAAAAATGCCAAAGATGAAGTGTCAATTCAAGTCCCAGAAGATGCAACTATATATTTAACTTTTGATGATGGTCCTGGTCAATATACTGAAAAATTATTAGATGTTTTAGATAATTATAATATCAAAGCAACATTTTTTGTAACTAATCAATTTCCAAAATATCAATACTTAATAAAAGAAGAAGCTACAAGAGGACATACTATTGGCGTTCATACTTATTCACACTTATGGAGTATTTATAGTAGCGTAGATGATTATATGAACGATTTTAATGCAATGAATAATATTATTTATAATCAAACAGGTAAATACGCTAAAATATTTAGATTTCCTGGAGGTAGTTCTAATACAGTAAGTAGAAGATATTGTTTAGGCATTATGACTACTTTAGCAAATAAAATGATTAATGAGGGCTATCAATATTATGATTGGAATATGGATAGTACAGATACAGCAAGTAAAAATACAGTTGATTCAATTATAAATAATGTTAAAAGAAGTTTAAAAGGTAATTCATATTATATAATTTTAATGCATGATATTAAAAAGAATACAATAGAAGCATTGCCAACAATTATTGAATATGCAAAGTCTATTGGCTATAATTTTAAACCTATAACAGAAGAAACACCGATTGTTCATTCTCATATTGCGAATTAGGAAAACCCATACTTATTTTCTAATGATTCATAATATAAAATAGAAAGGATAGGTATTATGAATCAAAATAATTTTGAATATAAAAGTGAAACACAATTTGAAGAGGCTTCTAAAAATATGACAGGATATTATGGTTATTCAGAACAAGCGGGAATGGGATGTGGATGTCAAATGAATATGTGTCAACCAATTAATGAATGTCCACAAGAAAGAGTATGCCATAGATATATGTGTTATGAAGTACCTCATATTATTCCATGCAATACCAGAATAATAAATCATCACGTTTATAGACATACATATACACCATGTTATACATGTTGTGAAGAAAATGTAGTTTCTAATATATATGATAGAAAGTGCTGTTAAAATCTCAAATTTTGAGATTTTTTCTTTTTATTGATTTAGAAATAACTTGGAATAAGATAAAGAATATATTATAATATTATTAAGGAAGTGTAGTAATGGAAAAATTAAAAGATATAAAACTCTTAACTTGTTTAGTAGTATTGTTATTATTTACAATTGGTTATTTTTTAATGGTTAATAAAATATCATATGCTTTTGATAGTACAGTAGATTTAAGTAAAAGTCATGATAATAAAATAAAAGTAATAGAAGAATGTTCTAAAAAATATGCTAGTATAAATGATAATTTGTTTAATGAAGATGATACAGTTTATATAAAAGTATCAGATTTAGTAAAAGCTGATTTATTAGCAACTAACAGAGAAGAAAATGTTGTTGATATATTGAATGATAAAATATTAAATGATAATGTAATAAAGATAAAAAAAGAGCAAGATAATTATATAGTTGAGGTTAATATCTAATGGCCATTACCAAAACTGATTTTATTAATTATACGAGATGTCCTAATTACTTAGTATATGAAGAGATAAAAAAGAATAAGTTAGATTCGGATATAACTTATCAGGAATATAAAGAACAAGAAACTAAAGAACAAATAAAAGAATTGCTAGATGCAATGTTTGAAACTAATGAAAATGATGAAGAAATAGATTTAACTGAAAAAGAAAATGCTCAATTAAAGGCAATGATGCCATACTATAAAGGCGTAGAAACTGAAGCAGGGAAATTAGCCACTAAATATTTTGGGGGTAAAAGTGTTTATGCTGAAAGTACTAAAGAACAAGAAAGTTTTGAATATTTGCATAGTGGTATTAGATATGTATGCTATGTAGATATTTATAATGAAAAAGATGACACAATCAATATTATTGAAGTTAAAGCAACTACTACAAACAAATATTTAAAGCAATTAGTTGCTAATTATCCTAAAAAAGATAAATATCCTATATTTTTAAAGCAAAATAATA